>DATLVT010000067.1:0-8929 GCA_035577105.1 Polyangia bacterium | reverse complement strand
GGCGAGCGCACGCGCACGACCTGAGCGGTCGCCCGCCGCAGGGCGGGGTCCGGGTCCTTGAGCCCCGGCAAGAGGCCGTCGGTGTCGCCGCAGACGGTGGCCGCGTCGGCCAGGGCTGTCAGCGCGGCCAGCCGCGCCGGCGCCGCGGCGAACCCGCGCAGGGCCAGCCCGTGCAGCGCGCCGCAGGCGTGCCCGATGACGTCGGGCGGGACCTCCCACTGCTCCAGATCAGCCGGGGCGTCCCCATCCAGCAGCTCGCCCAGCGTGCGGGCGGCGGCGGCGGCGATGGCGGGATCGCCCGACGAGGTGAGGTTGGCGATCGGCTCGGTCAGCAAGACCGTGCCGCGGGCCCCGGGCACCGCCGACAGCACGGCCAGCACCACGCGACGGTCGGGTTGCGCCAGCCCCTGGGCCAGTCGCCCCGGACCGATGCGCTCGACGATGCGTTCGATGGCGCCACGGTCGCGCTGCTTGACAGCGTGCACCAGCTGATCGAACGCGGGCCTGACCATCCCGGTACGCACGTTGGTCTCCAGCCCACGGCGCGTCTTGACGCCACCACCGCCGGTGGCAGCCACCCCGGCCGACAGCAGCGCGGCGAACAGAACCTTCGATAACACCAGCTTCAGAGTTACCATCCCTGGGCGGTGCGCGTCCTGTTTTCCGCTTCGGTTTTCTTCGTGGGCGCCCTGGGCCTGGCGGCGGCGGCGCCCGGCGCCCATGGCCAGGTTCCCACCGATGTCGAAGACGACGCGGTGGCGCCGCCAGCGACACAACCCATCGTCGCCAAGAAGACCACGCGTACGCTGGCCACGCCCCGCAACGACGTGCCCGGCGCCCCGAACCTGGCCCAGGTCGACGCCGGGCTGTGGCGCAGCGCCCAGCCCACGGCAGAAGGCTTCAAGAACCTCAAGGCCCTGGGCATCCGCACCGTGATCAGCCTGCGCCGCCTGGCCGACGATCGCACCCCGCTCAAGGGGCTTGGTCTGCGTTACGTGCACATTCACTTTGCCCCCTGGCGCGCCGAGGACGAGGACGTGGTGCGGTTTCTCAAGGTGGTCAGCGATCCCCAGAACCAGCCGGTGCTGGTCCACTGTCAGCACGGCGCCGATCGGACCGGCACCATGGTGGCCATCTATCGCGCCTACGCTCAGGCCTGGCCGCTGTCCGAAGCGATGCAGGAGCTGCCCCGGTTTGGCTTTCACAGCATCTGGGCGAACCTGAAAAGTTATCTCGCCCACCTGGACCTGCGCGCCCTGCATGACAAGGTCGCCGCGGCGCCACCGCCTGCCGTCGAGATCGTGCCCTGAGCGGGGGCAAACACGACGGTGCGCCAGGTTTCGTGACCAGTTTGAGGCCCGCTTTCTAGTAGGTGCCATTGCATCGGCCTGCTAGTGTTTAGGGCCGTCATGCCTGCCAAGACCCGACCCATGAGCGCGTCGCCGGGCGAGGGCTCCTGGCAGGCATTCCTGGCCAAGAAGCGGCTGAAATCGACGCGCCAGCGCGACCTCATCGTCGATGAATTCCTGGCCATGCGCGGCCACATCAGCCTGGAAGATCTGTACGCCCTGGTGCGGGCCAAGAATCCCGCCGTCGGCTTTTCCACCGTGTACCGGACCATGCGCCTTCTGGAGGAGGCGGGGCTGGCCCACGAGCGCCATTTTGAACAGGGGCGCACGCTGTACGAACGCGCCGACGCCAAGTCGCACCACGATCACCTGATCTGCGAGAAGTGCCACCACATCATCGAATTCGAGAACGACGCCCTGGAAGCCCTGCAGCGCAAGGTGGCCATCGGGTTCGGTTTCGTCATCACCAATCACCGCCACGAGATCTACGGCCTGTGTCCCAAGGCGCGGGGCGAGGCGGGCGGTTACTGCCCCGCCGAAGTGGCCAAGATCCGCCCCGTCGCCAGACCGTCCCCTCCGCGCCTGCTGACGCCGGCCAAGCCGCGCTAGGAGCTCATCGCGGGAGGTTTGGAACCCGTCTGAGGGTTCCGAGCTAGGAGCGCGTAGAGCGTAGGCCGGCTTTGCCGGCCGGAGCTCATCGCGGGAGGTTCGGAACCCGTCTGAGGGTTCCGAGCTAGGAGCGCGTAGAGCGTAGGCCGGCTTTGCCGGCCGGAGCTCATCGCGGGAGGTTCGGAACCCGTCTGAGGGTTCCGAGCTAGATCGCCCGCTAGTCGCCGGTGCCGTACTGGCGAAAATCGCGCAGGCTGCGCCAGTACGACTGAAGCACGCGCCGAGCGCCCAGCGTCGGAATGGCGACCTGGGGCGGTCGCTCCCGACACTGCAGGACATAAAGGCCGTGCGAGTTCTCCGCGATGGGGACGCCGGCGAAACAGCTGGCCATGGGGGCGGGAATGCCCAGCAGCATCTCGCGCACCGAGTAGTGCCGGAAATCGTCGAGGACGATGATCGCGCCGGGCCGGCAGTGCGACAGCACGAAATACAGCACCGCCTCCCGGCCGCTCATGTGCGGTCCGTCGAGCAGGAAAAGGCCGGCCCGTTCAACATCGGCGGCGACGCGATCCAGGGAACGGTAGGTGAGGAACTGCCGCAACCCGCGCCACACCGGACGCAGCGGCGCGTGGACCATGGTCACGGCGGCTTTTTGTTCGGGACTCAGCTGGCGGGTCACCTCGGCCACCCACCCGCGATCGTGCTCGATCGAGACCAGGCGCGCCCGGTGCTGGGTCACCCACCCGGCGAACAGTCGCGTCGATTCGCCGGAACCAAATTCGACGATCAGCTCGGGTGACGTGCGCTGCAAGAGCGCCGTCAGAAAATCCAGCGTGTCGGGCCGCAGCGCATATTGATTCGGGGACGGGCTGCGTGTGGCCTGCTCTTGCGCATCCGTCGATCGGTAGGCTTCACGGACCAGGGCGGCCAGCTCGGCCGATTCGGTGAAGGGCAGCGGCGCGGTGGCCCGCGTCCGGTGAGCTTGCTCGTCATGAAAACGTCCCTCGGCGCGGGGCGTGGGGGGCGCCGCGCTTTCCTTCCCGTTGCCCGTCTCCATTTCCACAGTGCGCGAAAGTATAGTCGCTTTGATGTGCAGGCATTAGCATTCGAACCGTGGCCAGAGGGAGAACGTGGCCGTTGACCACCTGGGCGCCGGCGGTCCTGACGACGCTCCTGGCCGCCTGTTCCGGGGCGGCCGCCACGCCGCCGGCGCCTGCCCCGGCGGACGGTGGCGCTGCCGGCGACGGGGGCGCGGCTGGCGCGCAGACCAAGATCGTGTTCGTCGCCGGCGGTCCCAGCCACGGCCCCGGCGAGCACGAGTACTACGCAGGTTCGATGTTGCTGGCCCGGCTGCTGCGACAGATGCCCGGCCTGAACCCGGTCGTGGTGCGCGGCTGGCCGACCGACCTGGCGGTCTTCAGCGATGCCAGGACCATCGTGTTCTTCACCGACGGCAACCAGGGGCATCCGCTGGTGCAGGGCGATCGACTGGCGACGTTGCGCGACACCCTGGCGACGGGCGTCGGCCTGGTCTGCTTGCACTGGGCGGTGCATTTTCCCGACGACGTCGCCGACGCCATCCTGCCGCTGCTGGGCGGCTATTACTCGGACCTGATCTCCGTCAACCCGGTGTGGACGGCGAATTTCGCGGACCTGCCGGCGCATCCTGCGGATCGCGGCGTGCCGGCCTTCGCGCTGCTGGACGAGTGGTACTACAACATCCATTTTTCGCCGGAGACTTCCCGCCTGTCCGCTGTCCTGCAAGCCCTGCCGCCCGATCAAACGCGGTTCACCCCCGATGCCGCCCTTCATCCGGGCCGTTCCGAGCTCGTCTCCTGGGCCTTCGAACGTGCCGACGGCGGGCGCTCGTTCGGGTTCACCGGCGCCCACTATCACCGCAACTGGGGCGATGCCGCGTTTCGCCGCGTCGTCTTGAACGCCATCCTCTGGACCGCCGGCCTGGAGGTGCCCGCCGACGGCGCCCAGGCGGATTTCGATCCGGCCTGGCTGCTGGAAAACCTGGATCCCAAGTAGGCGCGACCGCCGACGCTCAGAGCCGGGGCGGCGCGTCGCTGGCCGCCAGCAGATAGCGCAGGACGGCCCCCGCTTGCGGGGGAGCCAGCTTGGATCGGGCGGCCATCTCGTCGATGAAGTTGGGCCATTTATCGGCGGGCACGGCGTCCGGCCGGGGCAGGCGGTGGCAGGCGGCGCAGCGGGCGACGAACAGCGTGCGCCCTTCGGCCAGCTCGGCGACGGTGGTGGGCTGACCGCGCGCCGACAGCCGGACGGCGTCGGCCTGGTTCATCACCGGCGCAGACGACGTTTCCCAGCCGGCGCACCCGGCGGCGCCCAGCGACCCGGCCGCCAGGACCAGCCCGATCACCGCCGGCAGCCAGGGGCGCCGGTGGCTGAAGAACCTTCGCGTCATGAAATTGACTCTTACTTTCAAAATCAAGATCAGCGCGCCGGCGGCCGTCTGTCAACCAGAAAGGTGGCGCCTGGAATTTCGCCGCCTCGCGTACAATGCGCCCATGTTGTGGCCGCGGTCCCTCGCTTCTCGTCGAAATTTGCTCCTCGCCTCGCTTGCTTTGTCCATCGCTGGCACCGCCTTTTTGCCGTCATGCAAGAGCAGCGCCCCCGCCACAGCGAGCCCGGCCGACACCGGCGTGCCGGACGACACCTCCCCAGAGACTCCGTCCGGCCAGCCGCGCACCGTGATGGTCTTCGACAACGTGCACATCGGCAGCGATGCGATGCAGCCTGACTTTCACATCGCCACGACACCCATCGATTTCGGCGCTGGCCCCTTCGCCAGGGTCACGCTGACCCTGGATCTGACGTCGCCCTGCTATCCCTTCGAAAAATGGCAGACGGACCGGCCCCCGGCGGGACAGAACTGGCCGGCTGACTGCGACGCCTTCGATCGCAATTTTGAAATCACCCTGGACGATCCCGTGCCCCCTGCCACCACACCGCCTGCGATCGAGCTGACCCGGGCCATCACCCCCTTCGGCGGACCGATGCACCTCGAGATTGATGCCACCGATGTCGCCAACGGCCTGCCTGGGCAACACACCCTGCGCGTCATGATCCCGTCCTATTCCGATCAGGCGGGCAAGGTCAGCGGTTCGAACGGCGGCTGGAACATCTCCGGCAGCCTGGAGATCACCGGCGGAGTGGCGCCGCGAAAGGTGCTGGCGGTGATCCCTCTTTTTAACGGCTCGCAGAATTCACCCGATCCGATTCCTGCTTCGCCCTTCGCCGTGCCCGCCGGCGCCACGGGCGGCCGCATCGAGTATCGGGTCACCGGTCACGGCGGTGGCACCGACACCTCGTGCATCGGCCCCGCCGAAGAGTTCTGCCGCCGCGCGCACAGCGTCTTCGTCGACGATCAGAAGGTGAAGGATCTCGACCCCTGGCGCACCGACTGCGCCAACCTGTGCACCCTCGCGCAGAGCGGCAGCCTGACCTACTGCATGGAGAACCCCTGCGGCGCCCTGGCCAGCGTACGCGCCCCCCGCGCCAACTGGTGCCCGGGCAGCGAAACGCCGCCCTTCGTTCTGGAGACCGACGCCTGACCGCGGCGGGGCCTCACAGCTTCAGCTTCACCATCTCGACGGTGGCGATGGGGGGGACCTGGCGAATCTCGGCGGTGTATCTGGCCTTTGGCAGTTGAAATTTCGAGGCGTCAATTTCCCGCGGCCAGTTCGACATAGCATCGAGAGCCCGTGCAGTGGCTATAGAACGTGACCCAGGCTGGCAGGAGCGATTCCTGCGCGCAGACAAGGACGTGATGGAGCAGATCTATCGCGAGACATTTCAGGAAGTGCGAGGCGCCGCCGGCAGTGTTCTGCGCGAGCCCGCCGACCGAGATGCCGTCGTTCACGAGGTGTTCCTGGAGCTGCTCTCCAGCCGCGACCTGCGCGAGAGCCATCGCGGCGGCAAGCTGGGGGCCTGGCTGGGCGCCATCGCCAAGCATCGGGCCCTGGATTTCGTGCGTCGCGAAGGGCGCCTGACAGAGCTCTCCACCAGCGAAGAGACCGCGCCGGGGCCCGATCCGCTGGAGGACTTCCGGCGCGAGCTGATTCGGTTCGCCGCCCGTCTGGATCCGCAGCGCCGGCGCCTGGTGGAGCTGCGCTACATCGCCGGCATGACACAGATGGAGGCGGCCGCCGCGATGGGGATGTCACGCTCGACGCTGGAGGACTGGGAACGGCAGCTCAAGGAATCACTGCATGATTTTCTGGTGGTCGATGGCGAGGGAAAGGCGGTCAAGCCGGCGGTGCTGACGTGAGCTGGTTCGACAGGCACCGGGAGGTTGATCGCCATTTCGCCGGAGCAGGCTCGCCGGCGCGCGACCAGCGCATGTTCCAGCACCTGCGCCAGTGCCAGCGCTGCCGCGACCGCTATCGCACCTATTCGTCGCTGGAACAGCTGGTCCCCGGCGGCGACGAGCAGGCCCGCGAGCGCCTGGGCCGCGGCGTCTTCCGACCCGCGCGCCGCCGCGCCGTCTGGGGCGTGGGACTGGGGCTGGCCACAGTCTGCGCCGCGGCGCTGCTGGTGGTGGTCCGCCCGTCCGACGGCTTTCGCGCGCGCGGCGGTTCGGGCGCCAGCGACGGCGACCACCCGTCACTGAGCATCTTCCGGGTGGCCGCCGACGGGGTGACCCGCGTCCAGCGCGCCGGCAGCAGCATGCGCGCCAGCGAACCGCTGGCCTTCTCGTTCACCAACCCGGGCGCCGCCGGCTATGACCACCTGATGGTCTTCGCGGTCGACGGCCACGGTCGCGTCTTCTGGTTCTGGCCGGCCTGGGAAAACCCCGCCGACGATCCGACCGCCATCGTGATCAGCCCGGGCGCGCAGCCGATGGAGCTGGGCGAATCGATCCGCCACCCGCTCTCGCCCGGCCGCATCACCATCTACGGTTTTTTCTCGTCGCAGGCGCACCACGTCCGCCAGGTAGAAGCGGCCCTGGCTGGCGGCCCGGCGGGCCTGACCGCGCTGGGCGGTTACCTCTGGTCGGAATCGCTGGACGTCACGCCCTAGCGGCCAAGACGCGGCGCCAGCGTCCCGCCCTCAGGCGGCGTGACTCTTGTTGCCGGTGGGCGTGACGCGTTTGACCGCCCCGCCGCTGGCGAACCGCACCGTGAACGTGGTCCCTTGCCCCGGCTGGCTTTCGACGTCGATGTGGCCGCGATGGTCGTCGACGATGCGCGCCACGGTGGCCAGCCCCAGCCCCGAACCGGAGACCTTGGTGGAATAGAACGGCTCGAAGATGCGCTCGAGGTGCCCCTTGGGGATCCCGGCGCCGGTGTCGCTGATGACCAGCAAGGGATGACCGCCCTCCCTGGTCACGCGCAGGCGAATCTCACCGCCACCCGGCATCGCCTCGGCGGCGTTGCGGACCAGGTTCCAGACGACCTGGCGCAGCTGCCCCGAGGCGCCCTCCAGGCAGACGTCGGGGGCCGCCTCCAGGGTCAGGACGATCCCCAGGCGCCGCTCTTGCTGAAAGGCGCGCACGATCTCTCCGACCAGCTCGCCCAGGTCCAGACGCTGGCGTTCTTCGGTCTTGGGGCGCGCGTAATCCAGCAGGTCGGTGATCAGACGGTTGAGGCGATCCACCTCGCGCACCGCGATGTCCATCAGCTGGCGGCTGTCGGCGTCGCCGCCAGGAGACTGCTTGAGCATCTCCATGGATCCCGAGATGCTGGCCAGCGGGTTGCGAATCTCGTGGGCGATGCCGGCGGCCAGCCGCCCGATGCTGGCCAGGCGTTCGGCCCGCTCCACCTTGATCTGCATGCGGCGCAGCTCGGTCAGATCTTGAAAGTGCAAGACCCGCCCCACGATGTTGCCCGCCGAATCCGACAACGGCGCCGCCGAGATCCCCAGGTTGCGCACCGCCGAATCAGGGCGCACCGCCGTGATCTCGCCGCGGCGCAGGGTCCCTTCCCGGCGCAGGCCGGCCAGCACGCCGGCCAGCGGGGGCACGTGCGTGTCCAGCGTCGACCCGAAGAGCATCGTCCCTGTGATCCCCAGGATCTCGCAGGCAGCGTCGTTCACCGACGTGACCCGCCCGTCCAGGTCCAGCGTCACCAGCCCCGAGGTCAGCGACCGGATGGTGTTCTCGTGCAGCGTGGCCAGATCACCGGCATAGCGCTCATGGCGCGACAGCCGTTCGCCCGCCTGGCGATTTTGCGAGGCCAGGTGCGTGGCCAGCGCGCCCACCGCCGCCAGCGCGCTGACGTTCAAGGTCAGGCGCATGGCCAGCGCCCCGCGGGCAATGTCCCAGGGCGCCCATGACTGGCCGGGGACCAGCGGCAACCAGTGCAGGTAGCCGGCCAGCGAGAGCCCCACCATCAAGAACGAGCTGACCCCCGCCACCACCGCCGCTCCGCGACGCTGGGCCAGCAGCGCCACCGCCACCACGTCGATGAAGTACAGAAAAACAAAGCCGCTGTTGCCGCCGCCGCCCGTGGCGTGCACCAGCACCGACGCCAGGATCAGATCGACAGTGATCTGCAGATACCCGAAGCGGATCGGATCGCGCACGCGACGGAAGAACAGCGCGTAGGCCAGGCTGGCCAGGTACGTGGTGGTCAGCAGCGCGAAGGCGAACCGCGCAAAGGGACCGCTCAGCGCCTCGCTGCCCGACTGGCTGACGATGGCCGCGACCACACCCATCAACAGCAGGGTGGCCAGCGCCACCCGGAACAGCATCAGGTACTTGATCGTGCGCAGCGCCTCGATGCGGTGCCGGCGATCGCGCCGGCTCTGACCGCTCGCCTCGCCGCCGGCGCTGGCCTCGCCGTCCCCGGGCGCGGCGTTCAGCGTGGGATCCGTCGTCGCCGCAGCGCGGGCGCGAAGCAGCAGAGCGTCCGGGCTCATCGCGCTTAACCCGCCTTGATGTTGCCGGCCATCTCGAAGATGGGCAGGTACATGGCCACCACCATCCCGCCGATCACCGACCCCAG
>DATLVT010000066.1:0-10820 GCA_035577105.1 Polyangia bacterium | reverse complement strand
GATCCAGATCCATCACGATGCGATCGGGGTGTTCGACGTCGTCGGCCTGCGATCCCCAGGTGTGAATCTCGAGGATGCTCATCTGCACCAGGGCCATCAGGCCGGAGAGATCGCGAATGACGAGGTACTCGTTGGCCTCGTTGCGTTCCTTCAACTTGATCCGCTCGACGTTGCCGGGGACCGAGAAATTCGCGTGCTTCATGTAAAAGCAGGGCTGGGCGCCCGGCGTTCCCACGCCTTCCGGGCAACGAAAGAGCGTCAGCGGTCGGCCCACGATGTGGGGCAGGGCACGCGCGGCGACGGTCTGGTAGTAAACGGCCAGGTCGTGCTTGGTGAAGCCGAGATCGGCCCACAGGATACGTTCGGGCGAGGAGAGACGGACACCTTCGATCTTGTCAGGTGGGTGGGCGGCCCTTCGCGGCTGGGTCCTGGGCGATGGAGCCGGCGAAGGCGGCGGCGCGGCGTCTGACTCGCCAGCCTCTTTTTTGCCCGCGTCCTTCGTGCAATAGGTGAGCAGCCAGCTGGCCGCGGCGCGTTTTGCGGCCGGCTGATAGCGATGGTCGCGCCGCTTTGACACCACGGCCGGGATGCCCACCTTGCACGCCTCGGCGAAGAAGCGCGCGCCGCCGCCGCTGATGTGCGTGGCCAGGCGCAGCAGGGGCGCCTCGGCGGCGCCCGCGGCGACCAGCGCGCTCAAGAGCTGCTTGCGATCCTCCAGCGTGGCGCCGCGCAGGTCGTACCCGTCCAGGTAAAGCAGGTCGAAGGCGAAGTAGCTGAGGACGGCGGCCCCCGCGTCCGCATCGGCGTCCCTCTTCTTTCGTCTGGTCTCCTTTTTCACCGCGCTTGCGTCCGCCTTCGCGCCCAGGGCCGCCGCCAGTCCCTCCGTCGTGGTGCGCCCGTCGGGGCGGAGCATGGTCAGCGCGCCGTCGATCAGCGCGGCCTGCACCGGCAACATGCGCAGGGCGTCGACCAGCGGGGTCAGCGCCTTGAGGCGCGCCGCGGGGACGGCCCGCCCGCTGGCGGACAGGAGCTGGATCTTTCGTGCGGCGATGCCCCCCAGAATGCGCTCGCCCTCGATCTCCATCTCGTGCAGCCAGTCGTCGCCGTCGGGGACGGCCTTGACCACCTGGGCGACCGCCGGCTTGAAGGCGCGCGGCATCGGCCCCTTCTCGGCGCCGGCGACGGCGCCGGGATCGATCTGCCCCCGGTTGGAATGCCAGACGCTGGAGCGATCGGCGGCGATGGCGTCCAGGTCGCGCGCCGTGGTGACGCTCTCCGGGCGGGCGGTGACGATGCTGAACTCGCTCTCCGGGCGGGCGGTGTCGTCGCGTTCCTTGATCAGCAGCCAGCTGCGCTCGTCGTCACCGCGGCGGGCGGGGCCGCGCCCCTTGAGCTTGATCAGCGCAAAGCCGCCGTGCAGCTTTTGCCCCTTCAGCCGGAACTTCAGGTTGCCGGCCGCATAGCCGGCGTGGGCGTCGCCGATCGGCTCCCAGGTGCCGCGATCCCACAAAAGCACGGTGCCGCCGCCGTACTCGCCTTTGGGGATGATCCCCTCGAAATCGGCATAGGCGATGGGGTGGTCCTCGGTCCGTACCGCCAGGCGCTTCTCTTTCGGGTCCAGGCTGGGGCCCTTGGGCACCGACCAGCTGAGGAGGACGCCGTCCATCTCCAGACGGAAGTCATAGTGCAGCCGGGTGGCGTCGTGTTTTTGGATGACGAAGATGGGCGCCGTCCCCGGCCGGCGCTTCGGTGGGGGCTGTCCGGGCGGCTCGGCCGTGACCTTGAAGTCGCGCTTGCGGTTGTATTCAGTGAGGCCCATGCGGATGTAGGTTCACTTTAGCCACGAATCGGGGCGGCGGCTCTTTTCGTGCAAGCCGTCAGGTGTTAAGACCACGCTCATCATGCGTCTGTCGAAGACCCTTGTCCCCACCCTCAAAGAAGCGCCCGCCGAGGCGGAGGTTCCCTCCCACGTCTTTCTGATGCGCGGCGGATACATTCGCAAGGTGGCGGCGGGGATCTACTCCTTCCTGCCCCTCGGCTGGCGCGTGCTGCAGAAGGTGACGCGCATCGTGCGCGAGGAGATGAACCGGGCCGGCGCCTCGGAGGTGTTCTTGCCGGCCGTGATCCCGGCCGAGCTGTGGCAGGAATCCGGACGCTGGGATCAGTACGGCGCCCAGTTGCTGCGCTTCAAGGATCGCAAGGGCGGTGACTTTGTCATCGGGCCGACACACGAAGAGGTGATCTGCGCGCTGGTGCGCAGCGACGTGCGCAGCTATCGCCAGCTGCCGCTGAACCTGTACCAGATCCAGACCAAGTTTCGCGACGAGCTGCGCCCGCGGGCGGGCCTGATGCGGGGGCGCGAGTTCACCATGAAGGACGCCTACTCGTTTCACGTCGACGAGACCGACGCCAAGCGCGAGTACGAGAACATGTACGCCACGTACAAGCGCATCTTCGAGCGCTGCGGCCTGGCCTTTCGCGCCGTCGAGGCCGACACCGGCAACATCGGCGGGTCGCTGTCGCACGAGTTCCAGGTGCTGGCCGAGACCGGCGAGGACGCGCTGGTGGCCTGCGACACCTGCGACTACGCCGCCAACGTCGAGCAGGCGCAGAGCAAGGCCAGCACGGCGCCGGCGGGCGGCGTGCTGGCGAGCGAGACCATGGCCAAGGTGTCGACGCCCGGCCAGCACACCATCGAAGAGGTGTCGGCGTTCTTGAAGGTGCCGCCCACCGCCCTGGTCAAGACGCTGATCTACCTGGCGGATGGCAAGCCGGTGGCGGCGCTGGTGCGCGGTGACCGCACCGTCAACGAGATCAAGCTGAAGAAGGCGGCCGGCGCCGCGGAGATCGTGCTGGCCTCCGACGCGGCGGTGCGCGAGGTGACGGGCGCCCCCACCGGGTTCGCCGGTCCGGTGGGATTGAAGATCCCCATCTATTGCGACGTCGAGGTCTGCGCCATGGCCGATTTCGTCGTCGGCGCCAACCAGGCCGACGCGCACCTGCGCGGCGTCAACATCGAACGGGACTTTGTCCCCACCGCCTGCGGCGATTACCGGCAGGCGGCGCCCGGCGACGCCTGCCCGCGCTGCGCGACCGGCCATTTCAAGGGCTATCGCGGCATCGAGGTCGGCCACGTCTTCTTCCTGGGGCAGAAATATTCCAAGCCGATGGGCTGCACGTTCCTGGACGTCGACGGCCAGGAGAAGGCGATGACCATGGGTTGCTATGGCATCGGGGTGACCCGCATCCTGGCCGCCGCCATCGAGCAGAACCACGACAAGGACGGCATCATCTGGCCGGTGCCGCTGGCGCCCTTCGAGGTGGCCATCCTTGAGCTGCAGCAGGACGATCCGAACCTGGTCGCCTTGTGCGAAAAGCTGTACGGCGATCTGCGCGCGGCCGGCATCGACGTGCTGTACGACGATCGCGACGAGCGCCCGGGCGTCAAGTTCAAGGACGCCGATCTGGTGGGCGTTCCGTTCCGCATCGCCGTGGGCAAGAAGGGGTTGGCCGAGGGGGTCGTCGAGCTGAAGCTGCGCAGGTCGCCCGAGGTGCGCAAGATAAAGATCGCGGACATCACCGCCCAGGTGATCGCCGAAGTACAGAAGGAGAGGCGCTGATGTCCGGTTCACACCCGCCCGCGCATGTCATTCCGCCGCGCGATCGCGTCATCGTGGCGCTGGACGTCCCCGACCTGGCCGGGTTGGGGACCTTCCTCGATCGCCTGGACGGCCGCCCGGCCTTCTACAAGATCGGCCTCGAGCTGTTCATTGCCGAGGGGGAACGCGCTGTCGAGCTGGTGCAGAAACGCAACGGCCGGTTGTTCCTGGACCTCAAGCTGCACGACATCCCCGAGACGGTGGCGCGCGCCGTGACCAGCGCGGCGCGCATCCACGCCGAGTTCATGACCGTCCACACGTCGGGCGGCTTCGCCATGCTGGGCCGCGCCGCGGAGGCGGCCGGCGACCGGGTGAAGATCCTGGGCGTGACGGTGTTGACCAGCCTGGTCGAGGACGATCTGCGCGCCGAGGGGATCGAGGCGACCATCCCCGAGATGGTGCGGGCCCGGGCCCGGGTCGCCTCGCGCGCCGGGATCGCCGGCCTGGTCTGCTCCGCGCACGAGATCCAGCACGCGCGGTCGGCGGCCCCCGGGCTGCTGATCGTGGTGCCGGGCATTCGACCGGCGGAGGGCGCCGGCGCGGCCCACGGCGATCAAAAGCGCGTGGCCACGGCGGCGCAGGCCATCGACAGCGGCGCCGACTATCTGGTGGTCGGCCGTCCGGTGCGCGACGCCGCCGATCCCGCCAAGGCCTTCGAGGCCCTGGTCGAGGAAGTGAAAGCCGCCATTTGAACGAGACCGGGCCGGGCACGCGCGTCGTCTTTGGCATCCGCCCCGTCGAAGAGCTGTGCCGGGCCCGCCCGCGCGGCGTGGCCGTGGTGTACGTCGCCGAAGGGGCGCACTCGCCCGAGCTGGAGGCGGCGCTGAGCGTGGCCCGCGATCGCGGCATCGCCGTCGAGGTGCGGCCCCGGCAGCTGGTGGCGGCGCTGGCGGGCGGCGGGGTGCACCAGGGCATCGTGGCCGTGGCCGGTGAATATCGCTATGCCGAGATGGGCGAGGTGCTGGCGGCGGTGGCGTCGTCGGGCGAGCCGGCGCTGCTGTTGCTGCTGGACGGCATCACCGATCCGCACAACCTGGGCGCGCTGATTCGCAGCGCCGAGGTGCTGGGCGCCCACGCGGTGATCGTCCCCGACAAGAACGCCGCGCCGGTCACCCCGGCGGCCGTCAAGGCCTCGGCGGGCGCCACGGAGCGGGTAAAGGTGTCCCGCGTCGGCAACCTGCTGCGCACCATGGACGGTTTGCGCGAGGCCGGCATCCGGGTCCTGGGCGCGGGGGCCGAGGACGGCGACAGCCTGGACGCGGTCGACCTGCGCGGTCCGGTCGCCCTGGTCATCGGCGCGGAAGGCCGCGGCATGCGCGAGGCCGTGGCCCGTCGCTGCGACGCCCTTTTCCACATCCCGCAGCGCGGCGAACTGTCGTCCCTGAACGCCTCCGTGGCCGGCGCCATCGCGCTTTATGAGGCGGCCCGCCAGCGCCGCGGCCCGCAAATCTGATAGATTCCCGCGCCCGGAGGTTCATTCACGCATGTCACGCATTCCCGTAGCCATCGTTGGGGCCACAGGCCTCGCTGGCCAGCAGTTCCTGGCGTCTCTCACCGGTCACCCGCTCTTCGAGATCAAGAAGCTGGCCGCGTCCAGCCGCTCGGCGGGCAAGAAGTTTGCGCAGGCGGTGCGCGACGACAAGGGGGCGTCCAAGTGGTTCTGCAGCGAGCCGCTGGCGGCCGAGTTCGCCGACATCGTCGTCGAGGATTCGGCGGCCATGACCGCCGACGGCGTGCGCCTCTGTTTCTCGGCGGTCGAGGCCGACGTGGCGCGCGAGATGGAGCCGCGCATGGCGGCGCACATCCCGGTGATCTCCACGGCCAGCGCCTTCCGCAATGAAGACGACACGCCGGTGTTTCTCCCCGGCGTCAACTGGGATCACGCGGCGCTGATCGACGTGCAACGAAAGCGGCGTGGCTGGAAAGGCTTCATCACCCCCGGCCCGAACTGCACGACGGTGGGCCTGGCCATGACCCTCAAGCCGCTGGAGGACGCCTTCGGTGTGTCGCGGGTGATCATGACGTCGATGCAGGCGCTGTCCGGCGCCGGGCGTTCGCCGGGCGTGTCGGCGATGGACATCCTGGACAACATCATCCCGTACATCCCCAAGGAAGAAGAAAAGGTCGAGCGCGAGACGCAAAAGATCCTGGGTCGCGTCTCGGGCGAGGGGATCGTGCCGGCGTCGGTGGTGGTGTCGTGCACCTGCACGCGCGTCAACGTCCTTGAAGGCCACACCGAATCGGTCTTCGTCGAGCTGAAAAAGCCGGCGCGGCTGGACGACGTCAAGGCGGCCTGGCGCGAGTTCGGCGCCGACCTGGCCAAGCTGGCCCTGCCGTCGGCGCCCAGGCACCTCATCACGGTGCGCGACGATCCCTTCCGCCCGCAGGTGCGATTGGATCGCGATGAAGAGGGCGGCATGTCGACGGTGGTGGGCCGCCTGCGCGAGGATCCAGCGCTGGCCAACGGGATCAAATACATGCTGGTCTCCCACAACACCCGCATGGGCGCGGCGCGCGGCGCGATCTTGGTCGGGGAGTATCTGACGAAGAAGGGCTACATCAAGTGAGATAGGGAGAGGGGGGCCGGGGGCTTTGCGGCGTCCGCCTCCTCCGCGTGGGCGGGTCCTGTCGCTGCAGGAAACCTTCCCCATCGGGCCGGTTCGCCTCTGCGCTTCTGATACACGGGTCGCGATCTCTAGAATCTCGAACGCAGCCCCAGCAAGACAAGTCGATGGGGAGGACCCTGCAGTGGCAGGACCCGGCCACGCGGAGGAGGCGGACGCCGCAAGGTCCCTGCCGGCGTCTGGCCACACTACTCCGGCGTGAAGGTTTCCAATCGGGCCAGCAGCGCGTCCAGCGTGCTGCGGACGCGGTCGAAGCCCGACTCGACAATCGTGAAGGCGTTCTCGTCCATGTACAGGTCGCGGCGCAGTTCGATCTGGATGGCGTGGATGTTTTTTTCTGGCTGGCCGTGATGGGCGGTGATGAAGCCGCCCTTGTACGGATCGTTGAACGCCACGCTGTAGCCGCGATCGGCGAAGTGCGCGCCCACCAGGCGTGACAGCGCCGGGCTGCAGCTCTGGCCGTCGCGATCGCCGGGCACCACGTCGGCGCGCACGCGGCCTGGATCCTTGTGGCCCAGCCGTCCTCTGGAAGGCATGGAGTGGCCGTCGACGAGGATGGCGAAGCCAAATCGATCGCGGGCCCGCGCCAGCGAGCGCGTGATGGCGTCGTGATAGGCGGCGTGGATGGCCGTGCGCGCGCGCCAGTCATCCAGCGTCAGCGGACGCGACAGCGCGGGGATGCCGCTGGTGGTGATGGCCCAGATGAAGCCGCGCCCGTCGGCGTTGCGCGGGGAGGCGTGCAGCGGCACGGCCCCGGGCGAGACGTCGTCGGGATCGCGGTTCAGATCGCAGACGAAGCGCGACAGACAGGCCGAAACAAAGGTCGAAGGCGCGTTCGCCTCGCCGATGCGGTAAAGCCGATCGACGAACAGGTCGGCATCGCAGCGCACATCAAGCTCCGGGGACAGCCCGCTCTCGAAGCCGACCGTGGAGATGCCGGCGTGGGGGACGCTGACCACCACCGGGCTGACCGGAACGGCCGGCAGCTGAGCGACAAATCCATCTTCGATTCCGGTGAGCATCGGCGGCCTAGAACGACAGTCTATACCCAAGGTCGGCGACCAGGCCGGCGCTGTTGCCGCGGATCTCGTCCCGCCTTGACGTGCGGCCAAATTCCACGTGCAGGTAACGCACCCCGATGATCAGCTGCCCGGGCGCCAGCGGAAACGCCGCCTCGCCGCCGCCTTCCAGGGCCAGGGCCTGGGCGCCGGCGCTGACCGGCGTGCCCCCCTCCTGGGGCGGTGGGGTCAGACGGGTGCGGGCCAGGGAGACCCCCGCGCCGGCGCGCAGGCTGAGCTCGGTGGCCCGTAACGACAGCCGGTAGCGGGCGATGGCCATGATGGGGAACTGATTGATCTCGATGCGGGCCCCCTGTGGATCGGCCATCGACAGCGGCTGCGTGGTGAGATCGTCGTGCAGATAGCCGACGGACAGCCCCACCGACACCGGCGCGAATCGCCCGCGCAGCGGCTGGACAGCGTCCAGAAATGCGGCTGGCCCTGAGGCGCTGCCCAGGTTGGAGAAGAACGCCGCTCGCACCGTGACCACGGCGCGCGGTCGCGGCGGCTCGACCCACACGCTCGTCGAAGCGCGCAACGTCTGGCTGGCCATGACGGCGACCGTCTCGGTGTGCGCCTCTGACGCGCGCCGCGGGACGAACTCGGCCACGTAGCTGCCCACGCGCGGCTTGCGCACGTTGGCCAGCCGGCCGCCCGAGATCTCCCAGCTGATGCCGGAGATCATCGTGGGGGCGCCGTGGGAGTCGACGGCGTTGACCCGCACCTCCACGCCGTGCCGGCCGTCGCCGACCACCGCGGGCGCGGCCAGGTCCACCGTCAGGCGCGCCGGCGGTCCGCCCGAAAGCAGAATGTCCGTCGTCGTGCGGGCGGTCCCCAGCGCCGCCTCCACGGTCATGACGTCCTTGCCGACATATTGATCCGGCGCCCGGACGACGGCCCTGGCGCCGCCGGTGGGAGACACCTCGACTGGCAGCTTGACCCCACCCGCTGTCAGCGAGGCCCGGTTGCACGGCGCGGGGTTGCCAAAGCGGTCTTCGGCGGCGATGGCGATCTGGGCCGTCTGCCCGCTGCCTATCACCAGCCAGCTGGTCGACGGGGTGAGGGTCATCTTCCTGGCCGGCGCTGCCTGCAGGGGCGTCACCAGTTGAAACGATCCGGCCGGATCGCCGACCTTGATGACCTCGAAGGTGATCACGTCGACGGTGGAGGGCGCCTCGAACAGGAAGCGCGCGTCGCTGCCGGTGCCCGCCGAATCGGCGTGGACCACGCCCTTTGATGCGCGCAGGTCGATGTTCTTGGCCGGCGTGGGATCGCCGCGCGGTTCGGTGGCGTAGATGAAGATCTCCGTCAACGTCCCCACCTCCAGCTGAGGGGGAGCGACAAGCACCGCCCGCGGATAGGCCGCCGGTTGCAGGTCGACGACCGTCTCGTTCAGGTTGCCGTCGCGATCGACGGCCCGCGCCTGGCCAAAGCCGACGCCGGGGGGAACGATGATGGGCAGCTTGACCCGTCCGGTGGAATCAGCGGCGGTGGGACCGAAGGTGCGCTCGCCGACGCGCAGGGTGACCTGCGCGAACGGGTCGGTTCGAAACGGCATCTCCGTCGGCGCCAGCATGGGCAGTCGAACGACACCGCGGGCCCGCTTGTCACCGGCCGCCGCTTCGATGACGATGACCGCCACTTGCGGAAAGCGTTCCTTGGGGGCCATGTAACGGGTGGTGAACCGGCCCGCCGATGTCAGTGCCGGCGTCAGCGTTTCGACGCGCCCCACGTTGCTGAGGCCGCGCAGGGTCAAGACGGCGCCGGCGGCAAAACCGGAGACGTCGACAGTCAGGCCGATACTCTCGTCATTTCCCAGCGTCAGTGAAGGCCGCTCGGCGACGACGGTGACGCGGGCGACGCCACCCGAGCCGCCCGGCGTGGGCATGCCGCCGGCGGCGGGGGTGACGGCGTCGATGTTGCCGCCCCCCAGCGCCATCATTGCTGCCAGCAGCGAGAGCACGATGGTCATGCAGGCGTCGTCTAGAATTCCTGCAGGACGGGCAGCGTCAGTTTGAACACCGTGACCGCGGGTTCTTCCCAGGCGCCCGGGTCGTCCAGCAGCACCAGCTCGCCGCCATAGGTGCGGGCGATCTCGCGGCTGACGGCCAGACCCAGGCCGGTCCCCTGTTCCTCGCCCTTGGTGGTGAAGAAACTTTCGAACAGACGGCCGCGCACCGCCTTGGCCACGCCGGCGCCGTTGTCGGCGATGGCCACCTCGACCAGACCAGGGTGCTCGGGCACGGCCTGGGCGCGCACCTGGATCACCGCGGAAGGAAGGCCAGCCACGGCATCGAGGGCGTTGGTGAACAGGTTGATGAAGATCTGCTCCAGCGCCTGGGGAACGGCGGCCACGGGCGGCACGTCGGGCGCGATGTACGTTCGCAGCCGGACGCCCTTGCGCAGGCGAAAATCCAGCAGCGACGTCACGCGCACCAGGATGGCGTCGACCTCGGCGCGGCGCTTGCCCACGCGCGGCGCCGGCACCGACATCTGGCGCAGGTCGGACACCACGGCGGTCAACCGTTCCGACTGATCGACGATGTGGCGGGCGAAATCCAGCACCTCGTCGAGATCGACGTGATCCTTTTCCAGCAGCAGCTGGCCGAGGCCGCGAATGGCGAACAGCGGCTGGCGCAGCTCGTGAACCTGCTGGGCGGCGAAGCGTCCGAACTCGGCCAGGCGTCCCGCCGCGGCCAGCAGCTCGCGCAGGCGGGCGTTCTCGACCGCCAGATCGCGGGCCGGCCCACCGCCGGGGCCTCCGTCGCCGCTGGCGGCGACCGCGGGGGACGCGGAAGACGCGGGCTGGCCTGAAGGAACAGGGCCCTTGTCGTCGGGGGGCGGCGATGTCACCTGGCGGCTCTCATTTCTTTTGCCAGAGCGATCCGCCCTCGGGGGTCAGCTTGGGCGGCCGGGTGGACGGGCGGAGCAGCGTCTTGCTGGACTCTTTCATGCCCCCGGTCAGCGATTCGGCCTCGACGCGAACAGGATTGCCGCCCTCTTTCAGGGGCACCGTCGCCGCGAAGGAACCGTCCGACCCCACCGGGACCGGCGCGCCGTTCACCGTCACCAGTGACGTCGCCGCCGCGCGCCCTTTGATGGCGGCGTCCTCGCCGTGGCGTTCGCCGGCGGGCCACACCACCGTCAGCAGGACCTCCTCGGGGATCTTCTCCGGATCGTCGGGCGCATGGTTGTCCTCGGCGCGGGTCTGGGTTCCTTCCGTCAACGTCACCGTCTTTCCGCCGGCGGCAAAGCGCGTACGGCCGCCCGTCGACGCCACCGACACGCGTCCGTTCTCGCCGGCCATGACCACGAAATGGGCCGGCCCTTCGTTGGACGTCCGGGTCTGGCGCGCGGTGATCTCCAGGTTGTCGCCGCCGCCGGCCACCCGGGCCACCAGCTTGCCGTGGCGCAGATCGACGATGGCCCCGGCCGCGGTCAGCTTGTCCAGACGGATCTCCACCTTCTCGCGCAGGTCG
>DATLVT010000065.1:0-2356 GCA_035577105.1 Polyangia bacterium | reverse complement strand
GCGAGATCAGCATCTTCCCGCTGGCTCCCCCACCGGTGCCCTTGCCGCAAGCGGGTCCGGAAGATGGCGCCCCGGCCCCCACGACAGCGACGCCGCTGCGACCGGCCAGCCGCCGGCGAAACGGATCGTCCGTGGCGGCGGCGGATCACGATCCCGCCCGGGTCGATCGGGTCGAGGCGCTGATGCTGGTGGCGGACGGCGCCCGGCGCGCCGGCAACCCAGCGGCGGCGGTGCCGTACCTGCGCGAGGTGATCGATCGTTTTCCTCATGACCACCGGGCGCCGCTGGCGGCGTTCACCCTGGGAATTCTCTTTCTCGAGCACCTGGGCCGGCCTGCGGACGCGGCCCGGGCATTTGCCGAGGTGGCCGGCCTGGACATCAGCAGCGCGGCGTTGACGGAGGACGCCCTGGCCCGTGAAGTGGAAGCGTGGCACAAGGCCGGACAGCCCGAGCGGGCGCAGCGAGCCGCGACAGAATATCTGCGCCGCTATCCTCAGGGCCGACGGACAAACTCGGTGCGCCAGTTCGGGGGCCTTCACTGACAGAGCGCCTCCGCTGTTTTCCTGGGAATCGGCGTCTCCTGGGATCGATCGCGGTCGTGTTGTTGCTGGCGGTGGGGGCCGCCGGCGGCCCGGCGCGTGCATCGCCGCCTGCGACGGATGTGGCGCTTTCGATCGACGGGTGCGCCGACGTGGACGCGCAGGAGGTCAATCGACTGTTCTATCTGTCGGTCGACCGACCCGCCCAGCGTGACCCGCGGTCGACCGGCGCCGTGCAGGTCAGCATCGGATGCGCCGGCAGCGAGGTGGTCATGCAGGCCTGGGATCCGGTCTCCGGCCAGCGGGCGGCGCGCACGCTTTTCCTGGGCGAGACCGCCCGGACGGCGCGACCGCGGTTGCTGGCCGTCACCGCGGTCGAGCTGGCCGCCACGGTCCTGGCGGAAGCGCAGGCCAGACCGGCGCCGGCGGCCGTGGCAGTCCCGTCACCACCGTCGCCGGCGGCCGCGCCGCAATTGAACGTCGCCGCCCAGACCCGAAAGCCGTCGGCGCGACGGGTGGTCGCCTTCGGCGGGGCCCTGTGGTTTCCCAGCCTGGGCAGCCTTGCCACCGGTGGTCTACGGGCCGGGATTGATTCCTCTGGCCTCTGGTGCGCCAGCGTCGACGCCCAGGCCAGCTTCGGCGATCATTCGACGGCCGACGACAGCGTGCAGGTCGCTTTGCTGTCGGTGAACCCGCAGGCCGGCCTTCACCACGCGCTGGGGCGAGCCACTTTGCGCGCGGAGACCGGTCCTCGCCTGGCCATCGGCCGGCTGCGTGGCACGGTGCCCTCGGCCTCGCCCGATCTGGCGGCCACCTTCACCGCGCCTTGGTTGGGTTGGTCGCAACAGGTGAGTGTGGAAGCGGCCGTCGCCCCACAGCTGGTCGTCGAGCTGACGGTGGAAGGTGGCTATGTTCTTGCCCCGCTAGCCGGACGGGTGCGGGGGCAACGCGAGGTCACGGTCGAGGGACTCTGGCTGGGCGCGTTCCTCTCGTTTGGCGCCCGCAGCGATCCGCAGCGATCTCGTTGATCGCGGTGGGCGGGCTGGCCCGGCGCAACCCGACGGTCGTCCCCCCTGGAGCGTACGCCGCTAGACGGCGTCTTCACCGCGTTCGCCGGTGCGGATGCGCACAGCCTCGTCGATCGTCGACACGAAGATCTTGCCGTCGCCGATCTTGTCGGTCTTCGCCGCGGCCGCGATCGTCGCCACGATCGCCGACACGATGGCGTCCGGGACGACCACCTCGATCTTGATCTTGGGGACAAAGTCCACCGTGTACGCCGATCCTCGGAAGACCTCGGTCTTGCCGCCGGTGCGGCCGAAACCTTTCACCTCGTAGACGGTCATCCCCGAAGCGCGGGCCTCGCGCACTCTGTCTCGGACGTCATCGAGCTTGAACGGTTTGATGATGGCTTCGATCTTTTTCATGGTCTCTCCAATCAGCGATTTATTCCGGTACAGGACGCAACAATGAACAGGGGGCTCTTGTGCCGACGGCCGGCGGCAAGCGCGACGGTGGCGGTGACCGTCACCTGATATCCGTTGAACGCGCGCAACCCCAGCGGCCGTGTCAGCGGCCAGGCGGCGGGTCTGGAACGAACGCTCTCTGCAAAAGGTCCGACCACGGGAACAGGTGAGGTCGGGCGCTTTGCAAGGAGCCCCGAACGGGACGCCTTGGTACCCACCCCCGCCGCCGCCGAATT
Source organism: Polyangia bacterium (assembly GCA_035577105.1). Lineage (GTDB taxonomy): Bacteria > Myxococcota_A > Polyangia > Fen-1088 > Fen-1088 > DATKEU01. The sequence continues at coordinate 115 of DATLVT010000065.1, read as the reverse complement.
TTTCCGGGATGGAATGGCGACGACGGGAGTATTCATGAACCGCCCTAGTAGGCTTTGGCGGAGACCGGCGAACCCGACGGCGCCGGAGCGGGAGCGCTGGGCGAGCTGGTGCTCA
>DATLVT010000064.1:0-2157 GCA_035577105.1 Polyangia bacterium | reverse complement strand
TGGGGCTGGGGTGGCGTTGGGCGCGCGCGCGCGTCGAGCTGCGGGGTGCCTTCTTCTCGTCCCGCAGTGCCACCCTGGCGGCCCAGCCCGACACCGGGGCCTCCGTTTCGCTGCTGGCCGCGTCGCTGCGCGGCTGCCACTTGCTGGGCGGCGCGCTGTTCCTGGGCCCGTGCGTCGAGGCGGGCGTCGAGCGAGTGGCCGGCAGCGGTTTTGGCTCCATCACCGCGACGGAAGGCACGAGTCTCGCGCCCTTCGCGGGCGGCGGCCTGCTGGCCGGGTGGCGCCTGTCGCGCTGGCTTGCGCCGTTCTTTTCGGCCGACGTGGCGATTCCGCTTATTCGGGCCCGGTTTTCGATCGATCATCTGGGTCAGGTCCACCAGCCGGCCGCTGTGTCCTTTCGTGGCGCGGCCGGCCTGGAGCTGCGGTTTCGTTGACATACTGCCGCCGGCGCCGAATCGTCTGATGATTCGAGCGTGAGCCGGCCATAGCGATGGTGAAAAGATGATGCTGTCACGCCGGCTGCGCTCCTCGACCCCGGCCGCGCCCGTCGGCGCGCCGGGGGCGCGCCCGACGTTCGACGAGCTCTATGACGCCCACGTCGACGTCTTGTGGCGGAACGCGCGTCGGCTGGGGGTGACCGACGACGCGATCGATGACGTGCTCCAGCAGGTCTTCCTGATCGTTCACCGCCGTCTGTCCGAGGTCACGATGACGGGCTCCGAGAAGGCGTGGCTGCTGGGCGTGCTCCTGCGCGTCGTGCGCGACCACAAGCGCTCGCTGCGCCGCAAGAGCCCGCATCGGTTCTTCGCCGTCACCGATCCCGAGACGCTGCCCGACGAGCGCGCCCGCCCGCCCGACGAGTCGCTGGCGCGCGCCGAGGCGGCGGCGCTGGTGCGGCGCTGGCTGGCGGCCCTCGACGACGACAAGCGCGAGGTCTTCATCCTGGCCGAGCTGGAGCAGCTCTCGGCGCGCGAGATCGGCGAGGCGACCGGCGCGAACCAGAGCACGGTCTACTCCCGTCTGCGCGCCGCGCGCATCGCACTCGAGGCCGCGGCGGCACGTCACCGGAAGAGCGAGGGGAGGCGGTCATGAGCGAGGACGGTCTGTCTGCCGAGACGCGGGAGGTGCTGCGCCAGGCGCGGCTGGGCGAGCGCATGCCGGCGTCGCGCAAGCGCCGCCTCAAGGGCGCGGTCCTGGCGCGCATCGCCTTCGCCTCGACGGCCACGCTGGCGGCGGGGCAGGCCACGGCGACCGGTCTGTTCGGCGCGGCGGTCGCCAAGACCGTGGTCGCGCTGGCGGTCGTCGGTTCGCTCGGCGCGGGAAGCTACCTGGCGCTGCGTCCCGCGCGTCGTCACACCCAGCCCCAGCCCGCGGCACCCGTCGTGGCCGCGCCCCGCGTCGAGGCGGCCGCTGCGGCGGCGCCCGCCGTCGAGGCGCCAGCGCCAGTATCGGCGCCGGCTTCGCGTCACGGCGCGATCGCGCGTCGCGCGCCGCCGCCTCCCGCCAGCGATCTGGCCGCCGAGACGGCGCTCCTGCGCGCCGCCGACCGCGCGCTGCGCCAGGGCGACCCGGCGACGGCCATGGCGCGACTCGACGAGCACGCGGCGCGCTTCCCCAGGGGGGCCCTGGCCCCCGAGCGGGCCGCCGAGCGGCTGATCGTCGCGTGCGAGGTCGGCGCCGCCGATCCGATTCGGGTCGACCAGTTCCTGGCGACGCACGCCGCGTCGCCGTTCGCCGCGCGCGTCCGCCGCGCCTGCGCGCCGAAGCCCTGAGCGCCGGCGGCGTCGCCCCGCCCCGGCGAGCGCAGCGCCCGAAGAAATTCCCGGCGACTACCGCGCGCAGTCCTTGCCGGCGTTTCGTTTCGCCAGCTCGGCGTTCAACGGCTCATAGAACGACATCAGGGCGCGGGCGGAGATCGCCTCGCCGGTGGCGTCCTTCATGATCTTGCGCCAGTCGCGGGTGGCGCCCAGCTTCATGATCGAACGCAAGAAGTCGCCGGCCTCCTTGCTGCCGGCGTAACTGCAGGCGCGGACGTCCTGTTTGAGGATCTGGGTGCAGATGTGGTCGTGAAGCTGGAACTTGATCAGCGTGGCCAGGGCATAGTCGTAATAACGGGCGGGGTCGTCGGTGAGGTGGGTCTTGGTGCAGGCGTCGCAC
>DATLVT010000063.1:0-2152 GCA_035577105.1 Polyangia bacterium | reverse complement strand
GGTGAAGGTCCCTGGTGTTGCGTAGACGTGAGACAGCGAAAAGGCCATTCCGTCCAGCGCCAGCGGCGTTTCGCCGCTGCCGTCCCCGTAGTCGACGGTGGCCGTCCAGGGGGCGGCGCCCGGATCGACAAACGAACCGTCGCCTGTGTACGTCTGGCCGGCCACCCGCTCGGCGGCCGGCGGCGCGGCGATGACCGGCGCGACGTTCGAGACGCTGGCGGTGGTGACGATCGTGTCGGTCAGGCCATCGTTGTCGGTGACCACCAGGCGCACGTCGTATGTGCCATGACGGGGGAAGGCGTGACTGACCGAAGGGCCGCTGGCCGCGGCGCCGTCGCCAAACGTCCAGGCATAGCTGACCACGGTGCCGTTGGGATCGACGGAGCCGGCGCCGCTCATCGCAATGGTGCCGCCTTCGGGGCCGGCGTAGGGACCGTCGACGGCGGCGATGGGCGGCTGCAGCCCTTGGGCCACGATGGTCTCGATCTTGTCAGGCAGCAGCGCCAGCAGGTCGTAACCGGTCAGCGCCTCGATGGCCGCCACCGTGGTCTGGTAGGTCTGCCAGGGCACGTTGCGAACGCCGGGATCGTTCGGCATGTCGACCGCGATCACCGACAGGTCGCGATAGTCGACGATGTCGTGCAGGCCGTGATCGCGCGGCAGGATGACCGCCACCTTCCAGGTGCGCGCCGGAATCACGATCTTGCCCTGGTTCTTCAGCGTGCCCTTGCTGCCGGCGACGCCCGCGATGATGTAGACCTCCTTGTTGCTGAAGCGGGCCAGATCGCCCAGATCATTTTCCAGCGCCGCCCACGGCCCCTGGTTCAGGTCCGACGCCTGGGGCACCACGTTGGTGAAGTAAAAGGTGAAGGCGTTGTCCAGGCTGGCGGAGGTGCGATCGAATGATCGCGTCAGGTGGCCGCGATCGATGCCGTAGCCGTGGAAGGCGCCCGCCCCGGTGTAGTCGGCGGTGGTGTACCGGGCAAAGCTGGCGGGCAGGGCCGGGTCGAAGGTGAAGCAGTCGCAGCGGTCCTCGGTGCCGAAGGCGGAGGCGTCCAGGTCATAGCTGACCCAGTTGGGCGAGCCGCGCGTCGGGTTGAACGACGCCGTGTACTCCGGGTGGCGAACGATGAAATCGTCGCTGGGATCGGCGTCGGTGGGTTCGCCGAACTCGGCGTTGCCTGCGTATTGCGCGGTGGTGCTGGCCACGGGGATGCGGGTGGGCAACGACAGCGCTGCGCTGGTGACGCCGCCGTCAGCGGTGGCGCGCAGGGTGGCCGTCCCCTCGGCCAGGGCGGTCATCACGCCGTCGGCGTCGATGCTGGCGATGGCCGGCGTGTCGGACGACCAGGTGATCACCGCGGGGACAACGACATTGTTGGCGTCGCGCACGGTGGCGAACAGCTGATCCTGAAAGCCGACCGGCAGCGGCGGATCGCCCGGCAGGCGACCGCTGAAGTTGATGTGGTTGGCCGGGGGCGGCGGCCTGCCGCCGTCGTTGCACGCGCCAAAGCTGGCGGTGGTCACCTGCCACAGACCGGCGGCGTCGCGCGACAGCGACTGTCCCAGCGGCGCCGACGACGACTCCGCGGCGCCCATGTCCACGGACAGCATCCCGGCCGCCGGGCCGTTCGTCGCGGTGAAGGTGCCCTCGTACGAGAGAAATTCCACCACCGCGCCGCTGGCGTCGACCAGGGCCAGGCCGTCGGGGCTGCCGTTCTGGATGCCGTTGGTTGGATAGTTGACCACCACGACCCCGCGCGCGCCGCAGCCGGCGGGGATCATCGATCCGCCGGTCAGCGTTTGCGTGTTGTAGACGGTGCCGCCGTTGCCGTCGTAAAGGACCACCGAAAAGCCGCCCAGGTCGGTGCCGGCCGGCCCCTCGATCTCGACCGCCTCGCCCACGTCGGTGCCCACGTTGTCATAGTGCAGCTCGCTGAAACGGACGTCGGACAGGGCCGGAGGCGGCGGCGGGGCGGCGACGTGCACCGTGGCGGTGGCGGTCTTGCCGTTGCCGGCGGTGGCGGTGATGTCCGCGTCGCCCGCCGCGAGGGCGGTGCACAGGCCGTTGCCGTCGACGGTGGCCACCGACGGCGCGCTGGTGGTCCAGGTGAACGACGAGCCCGAAAGGACGATGGGCTGGCCGGCGGCA
>DATLVT010000062.1:0-5368 GCA_035577105.1 Polyangia bacterium | reverse complement strand
CCACCGTCTGTGAAGCGGGGCTGGCCGTCAGGCCAAAGTCCGGCACCACGGTGGCGGACACCGTGAACGAACACGCGGTCGTGGTGCCGACACCGGTGGGGTCCACGTGCACGCCCCACGAGTCGAGGCTGGTCACGGTGTTCTGCTCCGTGCGGAACGCAAAGTTGTTGCCGACCACAGTCTCGGCGCTTCCCGGGGGCGTCACGAAGACCGAATACGTGCGCGACGGGACGTTGACCACGACGCGAAAGTGATAGGTCTTGCCGGCGGCGTACGGGATCACCGACGCCGCCGCGAAGGCTGCCCCATTTCGTGCGTCGATGTTGCCCGCCGGGCTGAAACGCACCAGCGCCGCGAACCCGGTGTACGCCGTCTGGGCGCCCCTGGACAAAGCCACGGCGCTGTTGGTCGGCGACGCTGACGGCGTCGCATCGAATTCCGCGGTGAACGCGGCGGTCTGGCTGGCCAGCGGCGTGTTCTGCCAGCCGTTGCTCGGCGACGCCGTCACGCAGGGACCGTTGACGGTGACGGCGAGGTCGTCGCTGGCCGTCAGGGCGCCGTCGCTGGCCGTCAGGCGCAGGACGTAGCTGCCCGCCGCCGAGAAGGTGGCCGTCGTGGCCGTGGCCCCGGCGCTGGCAAACGTCACCGTCCCCGGTCCGCTGACCATGGACCAGGTCGTCGTGACGGCGGCGGGCGGATTCGGCAGTCCGTCGTCGGTGACGGTCCCGGCCAGGGTCGCCGTCGCCGGCAAGTTGATCGTTTGATCCGGACCGGCGTTCACGGTGGGGCTCTGGTTGATGGGCGCCGCGCCGACGGTGACGGTGAGGTCGTCGCTGGCCGTCAGGGCGCCGTCGCTGGCCGTCAGGCGCAGGACGTAGCTGCCCGCCGCCGAGAAGGTGGCCGTGGTGGCCGTGGCCCCGGCATTTGCGAAGCTGACGCTGCCCGGTCCACTGACAGCCGACCAGGTGGTGGTGACGGCGCCGGGCGGGTTCGGCAAGCCGTCGTCCGTCACCGTCCCCCCGAGCGTGGCCGCCGCGGGCAGGGTGATCGTCTGATCAGAGCCGGCGTTCACGACGGGCGGCAGGTTCTCGGGAAGCACGACGATGGCGATGTCGTCGCTGGCCGACAGCAAGCCGTCGTTCGCCGTCAACCGGAGGATATAGGTCCCCGCGGCCGCAAAGGCCGCCGTCGTGGTCAGGGCGTTTGGCTGCGCCAGGGTCACCATCCCCGGTCCGCTGACAAAGGACCAGGCCGTGGTGACAGCCCCGGGCGGGATGGGCAACCCGTCGTCCGTCACCGCGCCGGCCAGGTTTGCCACCGCCGGCATTGTCACGGTCTGGTCCACGCCCGCGTTCACCAGCGGCGGCTGGTTGATCGGTGCCTGGGCGTTCACCGTGATGACGATGTCGTCGCTGGCGGACTTGTCGCTGTCGCTGGCGCTCAGGCGCAGCGTGTACGTACCGGCCGCCGAGAACGTGGCGGTCGTGGTCAGCGCGGTCGCGTCGGCGAAGGTGACCGTCCCCGGTCCGCTGACCATCGTCCAGGTCGTGGTGACGGCGGCGGGCGGATTGGGCAGCCCGTCGTCAGTGACGATCCCGGCCAGGCTGGCCGGGTCGGGCAAGATCACCGTTTGGTCCGGGCCGGCGTTCACCACCGGCGCGTTGTTCACGGGCGGACCGACGGTGGCCAGGGCAAAGATCAGGTCGTCGTGATCGTCAAAGCCGCCCGACGTGCACGGCGCCGCGCTGCCCAAAAAGCGCCAGTTGCCGCGAATCGCCGGCAGGGTCGCCGTGGGGAGAACGAACGTCGTCGACACCACCTGCGCCGACTGGGTCTTTGTGCCCAGCAATCCCGTGGCGATCGGGGTCCAGACCGGGGCGTTCGCATCAGGCGCAAAGTACAGCTCAAGAAAATCGGACGACGTGCTGAAGACCCAGACCGTCGCCTCGATCTTCACCGTCTTGCCGGCCGCCAGCGGCGTCCCGTCGACGGTGGATATCTTCAGGCGGTCCAGCGATTCGTCGCTGTGGTACGTCCCCGCCGTCCCGTCCAGACACGACCCGTTGATGGTGTTGGGGGCGTTGGTCTCCGGTCCGATGGCTCCGCGGCCGTCAATCAGACCGCCGGTGTCGCAGAACGAATCGGCGGTCAGGCAGCGGGGCGCCTTGAGGGCGGGATCGAAGGTGGCGTTGCCGGCCGGCAGGACCCGGCTGATGGTCAGCAGGCCGGTCTTTGTCAGTCCGTTGAGGCTGGCCGAGATGGTCGGCGTGGCCGTGATCGGCTGCGCCACGGTCGTGATGGTGAACGTCCCGCTGGTTGCTCCCTGGGAGACGGTCAGGCTGGCAGGAACGGGGGCGATGGTCGGCGCGCTGCTGGAGAGGGTCACGCTGGAACCACCGGAGGGAGCCGGCCCGCTGAGCGTGACCGTGGCCGTGGTGACCTGACCTCCCGTGACCGGGTTCGGCGAGAACGTCACCGACACCGGCGTGGGCGAGGCCAGCACGGTCAGGGTCGCCGTCCGGGTGACGTCGGCCGGGAAGGTGCCCGAGATGGTCACGGGCGTCTGGACGGACACCGAGATCGTCGTGATGTTGAAGGCGGCGCTGGACGTGCCCGCGGGCACCGTCACGCTGGCCGGCACGGTCGCCGCACCACCGGAGCTGGCCAGGGCAACGACCAGGCCTCCCGTCGGGGCCGTCGTGTTCAAGAACACCCGGCCCGTCGCGCTGCCGCCGCCTTCGAGGACCGTCGGTGTGACGGAGACCTGAGTCAGGCTGGGCGACAGCGTCACCGTCAAGGTCGCGGTCCGGCTGAGCCCATGGTAGGCCGCCGATAACGCCACGGTCGTGGTCACGTTCTGGGTGAAGGTCGTGATGGGAAACGTCCCGCTGGTGGCGCCCTCGGCGATCGTCAGCGTCGCGGGAACCGTGGCCACCGCCGTGCGGTTACTGGCCAGGACCACCACCGCCCCGCCCGCGGGCGCCGGGCCGCTAAGCGTGACGGTCCCGGTCGAGGCCGTGCCGCCCTGAACGGTCGTGGGCGCCACCACCACCGACACCGGCGTCGGCGACACCAGGACGGTGACCGTGCCGGTCGCGGTGGTCGCCTCTGGATAGGTCGCCGTGATGGACACATCGGTCTGAGTCGCCGTCTGCACCGAGGTCACACTGAAGGTGGCGCTGCCGCTGCCGGCGGGAATGACGACGCTGGCCGGTACAGTCACCAGTCCCGGCGCGCTGCTGGCCAGAGTGACGGTGGCGCCGCCCGCCGGGGCCGCCCTGCTCAGCAGGACAGTGCCGGTGGTGGTGGTCCCCCCTTCGATGATCGGCGGGCTGAAGGTGACCGAGGAGACCGTGGCCGGCCCCAGGCTGGCCACGCAGTCGTTGGCCGAGTTCGAGAACTCTCGCTGCACGTCGTATGTCACGCCGTCGCTGCCGACGATCTGGCCGTTCTGTCCGACGCAGATGTCGCCGATCTCCCCGTTGCTCTGGTCGTACCAGGCAAGCGGGGGACCGACGACGGTCGCCAGGCCGACCTCCGCGTCGGTGACGGTCTCGATCAACTCGTGAGAGGCGACGTGGGTGTAGTTGCCAAACACCGTGGCCGCGGCGCCGCACCCCAGCTCGCAGCCCGATCCCGCCTGAAAGTCGGGATGCACGCCGTAGTAGACCTCGCCCGCCCCACCGGCGTTGGCGATGGTGCCGTGATAGGCGCAGAACGTCGTGCAGGAGCCGTCACTGCCGAACGTGATCGACTTTCCGTGTGGGAAGAAGACGGCGTAATAGGTGTTGTTGTTGCCCGCGGCATCATGGGTGGGCGCGGGCAGCGTGCCGGCCGCGATCTGGGCCGACAGCTCGGCCTGGATCTGGGCGTCGGTGATGGTGGTGCCGTTGTTGTCCGTCGACGGGGTGATCGTCACCTGCATCGAGAAGCTTCCCCGCCCGACGGTCTGATTGGTCCGTGGACCCGCCTGGGTGTCGGTGTTGTACTCGGTCAACCAGTCGACGTAGGGACTGTTCAAGATGCCCTGATAGAAGGTGGCCATGCTGGGCGACGCGGTGCTGGTGACCTGGGGGATATAGCTGCCCGCGCCCCAGATGACCTGAACGACCTGGACGTTGCTGACCACCCGACCGCCGAAGTAGACCAGGTGGGCGCCCGCCGGCGCGGACAGCGCCTTCGGCTGGCTGGGATTGCCCAGCGCCTGTCCGTGCTGCAGCGGAAGCATCGCGCGGGCCGGCAGCGACGTGGTGCCCAGAGTCCCCCCGGCGTCCCTGGGAACATTGCACCCCGCCGGCAAGACCATCGTGAGGGCGCCCAGCAGCGCCACAGTTGCCGCCCGCGAAGCGCAGCCAGGGACAGAACCACGAGAGAGAGTTTTCATTGAGGCGCCCTTTAGCATGTGTGCGAGAAACAGAAACACAGAGCGCCACACACAGACAAGAAAAGACTCAAGGTGTTAATCAGAAATGTTGATTGTCGTGATCGCGGCGACTGTTTGAATGTGTCGGCTCTCACTCTCACAGTGTGGTCGCCACGTTTTTTTTGATTCACGCCGTCGGCGCCGCGAATGAACCCCGGACGCGGTCAACGCAAAAATTCCATCGCACGATCAGCCCCCGCGCGGGACAGCGCCGGTTCGTGACGGACGATTTCAGTCGGGCAGACCGGGGTAGCGGCCCTGACCAGCCGCCCGGCCGATTGTAAAAATCGGGTCCCCGAAAGGTGCTTTTGCGTCGAAAATCGTGGTCCGCGCGCCGCCGATGCCTCATGATGCGGGCACAATGCAAAAAGGTACCGTCAAGTTCTTCAATGCAGCCAAGGGGTTTGGTTTCATCACGCCGGATGGGGGCGGCAAGGATGTGTTCGTTCACGCCAATGACACCGGCGGCGCCGTCCTGGCCGAGGGGACCAAGGTCGAGTTCGAGGTCGTCCAGGGCAAAAAGGGGCCACAGGCCAGCGCAGTCAAGGTCGTCTGACGAATCCAACCGGGAGGGGGCCAGTGGCCCCCTCGGATTGGCGGTCAGCGGCCGCGGATTTGACCGAACGCGGGTACGCCGTGCTGCCGGGGGCGATGCCCGAGGCGGACTGGCGGAAGTTGCGTGCCGAGGCCGAGCATCTCCTGGCGAACCATGCGTTTTCCGCCGCCGGCATCGGTCGCGGCGGCCAGACCGGCAACGAGAGCGGCAAGGAGAGCGCCATCCGCGGCAGCTCCATCTGCTGGCTGGAGCCGAGCATGCCAGCGGGCGATGCCTTCCTGGACTGGATGGAGGATCTGCGATCGTCGCTGAACCGGACCCTCTTCCTGGGGCTCGATTCGTTCGAGGCGCAGTATGCCCACTATCCGACCGGGGCGGCTTACAGCACC
>DATLVT010000061.1:0-6257 GCA_035577105.1 Polyangia bacterium | reverse complement strand
AAGAACCACTACTTCATCAACTTCACCCAGGGGGGCGTCAGCAAGGCGGTGTCCGGCATGGCCGTGCGGTTCACCTCCTTCGAAAACGAGAGTCACCACATCCTGCAGGACTGCCTCAGCCGGATGCGCGTCCTGCACTGACCGTCGCTGCGATCGCTTTCATCCGCCCTCACTCCTCGCCCTCACTCTTCGGACGGTGGGCGCACCATCACCGGTTCGGCCAGGTCGACCGTGGCCCCGGGATCGATGGGAACCTCGACCTCGCGGGGGCCGCTGACGATCGGCAGCAGGCGCGCCCCCACGCGAACGCTCAGCTCATAGCGCCCGGGCAGCACCGCGGTGACGACAAAGTGACCGCCCCGATCGATCTCGCCGACGGCTTTGCGCGGCAGGGCCAGCGGTGAACGCCCCAGCAGCACCGCCCTGGCGTCGGGATCCAGGGTGCGGCCGCCCGTCGGCTTGATGACGCCACGGACGCGGGCCCCGCGCTGGGTCAACTTCAATCGGATCTCGGCCCGCAGGTTGGCGTCGTTGATCTCGATCTTCTCGGGCGGGTAGACCAGCATCTCGCCGTGACGCGCCCACAGGTAATACGTGCCGGGCTGAAATCGATCCTGGGCGAAGGTCCCCTGGCTGTCCGCGCTCCAGATGATGGGCGAACCGGCGATGCCGCCCGCCGAAAGCAGCGCCACCACCGTCGCGTTGGGCTGTCCGTCACCGTCGCTGTCGACCACCGACCCCTTGATCACCCCGGTGCGCGTCAACTTGATGGTCACGCGCGCCGGGGCCGCCGGCGCCGGCATGGCCCATTTGAAGATCGTCGGCAGCCAGCCGAACTTTGACCCGCGGAGGAAATAGCGTCGCCCCTTGAGGCCGCCCAGGAGGAAATTGCCGTCGGGGCCGGACTGTGTGGCGCTGGTCTCGATGGCGTCTTCTGGATTGCGAAGAGCGGCGATGGTGGCGCCGCCCACGGGGTTGCCGGTATTGTCGATCACCCGACCGCGGATGAGGTTCTCCGCTTCCAGTCGAAACAGGCGCGTCACCGTGCCCGCCTTCTCCAGGCGCAGGTCGGAGACTTCGGTGGCCAGGCCGGCGTGCGCGATGCTGATGGAATAGCTCCAGGGGCCGCCGCGCAGGCGCAGACGGAAAGCGCCGTCCTTGCCCGACGTCTCGTCCAGGATGCGCGTCCCCTGCCACCAGACGCGAACCCGCGCTGTCTCGACAGGCTTGCCGCCTTCGTCCAGGACGCGGCCGGCGACGACGACCTCCGGACGATCGGCGGTGTCGCGGCGGAACAGCTCGCGCCGGAATTCCTCCTCGGACGGCAACAGGCAGCTTGGACTTCCGTGCCAGGGTGTGGCGCATTCGGGCATCAGCTGGGAGCAGAAGTCGACGCAGTTGCCGGGATCCTTCGGATCGCACAGCGACGCCGGCGGACCGTCAGGGTCGATGACAGGCGGCCCGGTGCCCCGCCCCTCGCACCAGATGCACCCTTCGGGGCGCTCGACGCAGCGAACATCGCCGGCTTCGCTGGGCGAAGGTGGTGTGCTCAGCGCCTGCGACTTGCCGGGCGATCGTCGACACGCGGCGCCGGCCAGCGCCAGTGCCACGCCCAGGACGACGATCGATGATCGTCCCAGTGCCGACGGGCTTGTTTCTCTGGAGGCCAAGGGCAAGTCCGTGTAGATCGGAGGGCCAGTTATAGACCAGCGCGGTCACGGGTGGAACTTGTCGGACAATAAGCAACAGCAGCGGCCGATTTTCGTGGTGCTGGAAGGGATCGACGGCTCGGGCACCACCACCCAGCTTCCCCGACTGGTCGCGCATCTGCAGGGGCGGGGCCGGCGCGCGGTGGCCACCCGCGAACCCAGTGCTGGCCCGATCGGCCAGCTGCTGCGAGAGATCCTCACTGGCCAGCACCGCAACCCTGGTGGCGATCCCGTCGACGGGCGGGCCATGGCCCTGCTGTTCGCGGCCGATCGCCGCGATCATCTGAAGCGCGAGATCGAACCGGCGCTGGCCGCCGGGACCGATGTCGTGTCGGATCGCTATCTGCTGTCGTCGCTGGCCTACCAGGCGGAGGAGGCGGAGCGCGACTGGGTGGCCGGACTGGCGCGCGACGTGCGCCGCCCGGACCTCACGCTGCTGCTGGAGGTGCCGGTGGCCGTGGCGGGCGCTCGCCGGCGGGCCGCCGGGCGCGACGTGGAGCGATATGACGCAGACGCGGTACAGGAGCGCGTGGCGGCCAATTACCGCCGTCTGGCGGCCGCCGATCCGGCGGGCGTCGTCGTGCTGGATGGCGCGCGCTTGATCGACGACGTCGCCGCAGCGGTGGCGCGCGCGGTCGACGCGGTCGTCGAGTCGGCGGCGAGGCGCCCGCTTTGAAAAGACAACGGAAGGGGGACGGAATCTTGTCGACGCGTGGCGGGCTCGTGGTGTTTTTGATCGGAAGCAGTCTTGGCGCCGGTCTTGGTCCCGGTCTTGGCTGCGCCGAGCCCACCCTGGCTCCGCCCATCACGGCTGCCGGCACTCTTCCTTCCCCGGCGTCCCCGGCGATGGTTGCCGAACCAAGATCGCAATCTCCTCGCCCTTCGTCTGCCACGCCAGCGTCCACGGCGACGCTGTCACCGTCGGAGGCGCCGCCGCCTTCCTGCGACGCCCGGCGGGGGCGCGACGGTCTGCGCCGCGCGGCTGTGGTGCGCACGCTGGACGGGGGCCTTGGCCACTGGCTGCAGCAGGTCGACGTCGATCCCAAGCTGGACCACGGCCGCTTTCGGGGCTGGATCATCCGCACCTTGCCGGAGGGCGATGCCTGTTACGCCGATCTGGATCTGCGCGCCGGCGATGTCGTCACGCGCATCAACGGACGACCCGTCGAGCGACCGGAAGAGGCCAGCGACGTCTGGAACGGCCTGCGCACTTCGTCGGCGCTGGTCATCGACTTCACCCGCTCTGGCCAGCCGCACACGCTCCGCTTCAAGATCGTGGAGCCGTGAAGGAAGCGCGCCTTGAGCCTTGAGCGAGGACCCGGCGCCGGTCCGACGCTGCGCCTGACCGCGACCCACCTGTTGCCGGGCGTTTCCTCGAGCAGCGCCGGAGATGCGCTGGCCGTGGTGACCGGCGACAGCGGTGCCACCCTGGGGCCCGCCGGCGTGCTGTTCGTTCCGTCGCCCCTGCCCTGCGGCGAGTGTCCCTTTTGCCGCCGCGCCCTGGTATCGGCCTGTCGGAATCTGCGGGCGCCGCTGACCGTCGAGCACTGGCGCGACGTCGAGGTGCCCGAACGGTTTGTCACCGGGCTGACCGAGCCGGGATGGGCCGACCTGCCGCCGGCGGCAGCGGCGGGGGCCGGCCTGGTGGCGGAAATTCTGGATTGCACCTCTCGAAGCGGTCTGGGTCCCGGCGACACGGCCATCTGGGTCGGCGAAGAACCGTGGGTGTCGCTGGGAGCGGCCTTCAGCGCACGCCGAAGCTGTCGGACGTTTCGGGTCTCACCCAATGCTCCCAGTCCCGCCGCAGCCAGCGAGTCGGTGGTCACGCTGGACATCGACACCGACACCAGCCGCTGGCAAGCCGCCGTGGCCGACGCCGAAGCGGCCAGCGGCGCTGGTCCCGGTCGCCCGGAGCGCCGCATCTTCGTCTATGGCGCCCGGTTCGCCGACACCGCGTTACGCCTGGCCGTGCCCGGAACAACCGTCTCATTTCGTCGCGGCGTCCCCGCCACACTGAACGGCCTGGATCGGGTCGGTGCCCTCCGCGTACTGGTTGGCGGCGGGTATCACCCCGATCTGGTCCCCGAGGCACTGGCCCTCCTGGCCCGGGGCGAGATGGCGATCCTCGAAGCGATTCGCGAGGTTCCTCTGCAAGGTCTCGAAGAGGCCTTAACGTCCTTTGCGGCCGGCAGCGACCGCCGCTTTCCGGTGGTCACCCTCGGGTAGCGAGCGCTCTAGCGTTTCTTCTTCGCCGGGGCCGCCGCTTTTTTCTTGGCGGCGACCTTCTTCCTGGCGGCCGCTGGATGCGAGCGAGCGACGGACGGTTCCTTGGCGGCGGCCTCGGCCCCGGGCGTATCGTTGGCCGCAGAAGCAGCCGGTGCCGCCGCCGCCGGGGCGGCTGCGGCGGGAGGCGGCGGAGGCTCGGCGGGCTGGGCGGCGGCAGGCGCCGTGCTCGGGACAGGCTTGGGCTCGCTCTTGCCCTTGAAGATAACCACCAGGATGATGATCAGGGCGGCCGCGACAGCAGCGGCGCCGGCGATGATCATCGTGCGTTTACCGCCGCCGATCTCGTCCAGCATCTCATTGTCGCTCATGCGCGCGCCCGGGACGGCGCCACCCACCGTCGGCAACGCGGTCGCCGTGCGGCCGCTGCGCAGCGAAAACTTCTTGCGGTCCTCCACCGTCAGCGACCCGTCATCGACATAGCGGTCTTCCAGCGGCTTGGTGTCGTCGACGAGGGGCACTTCGGGCTCGCCGGCCGCGGGCGTGCTGGCCTTGCCCTTCTGCACGCCGGCGGCGGCCGCCTTGGCCTTGGCGTCCGCGACCATTTGATCGACGTCGCCCTTCTTGAACCACAGCGTCTCGCGAAAGTTGGGGTTGTTCCCGGCAACAGCGTTGCCCTTGGCCGCGGCGCCGGCCGCGCGCGCTGCCGCCGCAGCAGCGTCTTTGTCTTTCGCGTCCTTGTCTTTGGCTTCGCCGCCCGGCGACGTCGCCGCCGCGTTGGCCACCGGCGGCGGTGTGGCGGCGGGCATCGCCACCATGGTCGCGGCGATCGCGGCGCCATGGCCACGTCGCCCGGTGCCGGTCGTTTCCGTGACGGGGTTGCTCGGCGCCGGTGCCGGCTCAGCAGCTGCAGCGGCGGGCGCTGGCTGGGCCGACTCGGCGGGCGCGCCGGCGCCCGCACCATTTGACGACGCGAACGCTGGCGTGCCGCCGGAGCCGTTCGCTTCGGCCCGCGCCGCAGCGGCTTCGGCGATCAGCTTTTGAACCTCGGGGGCGCCCCCGGCGAACATCATCGTCTTGGCGAAGTTGTTCTCGGGACGCCCGGTCCCGACGGTGACCCCTCCGGTGGAGCCCGGTGTCGCGCCCGGCGCCGGCGGTGACAGGCCGGCGATGTCGTTCAAGAACTGACGCAGCGTCAGGGGGCGGCGGCTGGAGTTCCGCTCCAGGGCTTTGCCGACCAGGCGATCGACGTCGGCCGACAACCCGGGGTTGCGCCGGGTGGGCGCCACCAGCTCGTCGTGCAGCACGCTTTGCAGCACCGCCTGCTCGTCGGGACCGGTGAAGGGTGGCTCGCCGGTCAGCATGAGCATCAGGATGGCGCCCAGGTTGTACGTGTTCGAACGCTGGTCGACCAGCTTGCCTTCCGCCTGCTCGGGCGAAACGTAGTCGGCCACGCCGAAGACGGTGTCCGACAGCGGCCGGGGCGTCGGAAAATTGATCACCTTGACGTCATCGTTGGTCCCGACCAGGACGTTCTTGGCGGCCAGGTCATGGTGGATGACGCCGACCTTCTGGCCTTCCAGCAACGCCTCGCCGATCTGGGCGGCGATCTTCTTCGCGCGCTCCAGCGGCAGCGGCCCGCCCTGTCGCACCATCTGGTCCAGCGGCGTCCCGCCGACCAGCTCGCTGACCACGAAGACGCGGCCGTCGGGGCTCTTGCCGAAATCCAGCACTCGCGCCACGTGCGGGTTCTGAGCGCGGGTGAGCTGTTTCAGCTCGCGTAGCGCCCGTTCCACGGCGGTGGGCGTCGGAAGCACGGCCGCGGCCACCAGCTTGTACGCGACGTCCGTGCTGGTTTGCGAGTCGGTGGCCTGCCAGACTTCGCCGCCCCGCGTCCCGCCGATGCGGTTCTGAAGCTGGTAGCGCTGGGGCGGTGGCTCCTCGGCGGCTGCCACCAGTCGGCGGGGACCTTCCGCAGTCGCGCAGCCCTCCTGCGGGCAAAAATTTCCGTCGTCAGGATACTTGGTTTGGCAGTTCGGGCAGACTTTCATCCAGCTCCTGGCCAGGCATGACTTGAACGGCTTTGTGACGACTCGCTTGTCGTTGCGCGATGTTAGTCGATGTTAGCCAAATTTGCCCGCATTCATTCACTTCCCGGGGGGCTGGGACCGGAGGGCTGGCTGCTCGAAACGTCTGGAATTATCCGACCGGCTTGCCGGGTTCGCCTAAGCCGGCGAAA
Organism: Polyangia bacterium; assembly: GCA_035577105.1. Lineage (GTDB taxonomy): Bacteria > Myxococcota_A > Polyangia > Fen-1088 > Fen-1088 > DATKEU01. The sequence goes on along the minus strand of DATLVT010000061.1, from coordinate 86 downwards.
AGAGCGGTGCTGGGCGGGGTCGAGCGCTTGCTGTCGATTGCTTTGCGCTTCTTTCCCAGGTTCGAGTGCATGCGACTACGACGCTT
>DATLVT010000060.1:0-3061 GCA_035577105.1 Polyangia bacterium | reverse complement strand
TCACCTGGGGAGATCCTGCAGCAGCGACGTCCAGCGCCGGGGCGTCCTGGCTGACGTCGCTGCGACCCGCCGTCGGGGACTGCCCGGCGTCGGTCTCCAGGCCGGAGCGGTCCACGGTGCACGCCGCAAATGCGCACGCCAACATGGCCAAAAAGGCGGCCTGCGTCGCTGTCCTAGCCGACGACATCATTAAAGAGCCTATCGCGCCACGGCCCGATCGCCAACCCCAAGGTGACGACCCGAGGGTGACGACGACTAGCACCACCGGGTACCGTGTGCCAGAAATGTCGCCGAGAGGAACCCCTGACGTGACAACCACAGATTCACCGGAAAGAGAAAATCCGCGAATCCAAACGACCGGTCGGAGCATCTCGAACGCCATGCGTTTTGTCATCGCTGCCGTCGTCTTGCTGCTGGTGATCGGCGTCCTGGCCGGCACGAAGTTCGCGCAGATCTCCATGTTGATCCGCTCCGGCCAGGCCGCCCAGGCGGCCGGGCCTCCCCCCGAAGCGGTGGGGACCGCGGTGGCCACCGGGGCAAACTGGGAGTCGGTGCTGGAGACGGTGGGCAGCGTCGCCGCCGGACGCGGGGTCACCATCAGCAACGAGATCCCCGGCGTCGTGCGCAGCATCCGCTTCGAATCGGGCGCCAAGGTCCGCGCCGGCCAGGTGCTGGTCGAGCTGGACTCCGGCGTCGAGCGGGCGCAGCTGGCGTCGCTGCGGGCGCGGCAGGGTCTGGCCACCACCACCGCCACCCGCACCCGCCGTCTGCAGGAGAGCGGCGCCTATACCAAGGCCCAGCTGGACAACGACGAGGCGCAGCTGAAGACGGTCAGCGCCGACGTGCAGGCCCTGCAGGCGCAGATCGAACGAAAGATGGTGCGCGCCCCCTTCTCAGGAAAGCTGGGCATCCGCTCGGTCAACCTGGGCCAGTACCTGAACCCCGGCACGGCCATCACCGTGCTGGAATCAACGGACGCGGTCTATGTCGACTTCAGCATCCCGCAGCAGCAGGCGGCCCGGGCGCCGGTCGGCACCGCCATCCGCCTGGTCCTGCCCGGCACGCAGCCGCCGCAGACCCTGGCCGGCAAGATCGTCGCCGTCGATCCGAACGTCGACCCCGTCACCCGCGCGGTCAAGCTGCGCGCCAGCGTCGATGAGCGCGCCAGCAAGGACGAGCGCGCCAGCAAAGACGACAACGCCGGCAAGGACAAGGACCAGCTGCGCCCCGGCATGTTCGTCAACGTGTCGGTGGTGCTCCCCGAACGCCAGAACGTGGTCTTCGTGCCGGCGACGGCGCTGATGCGCGCGCCGTACGGTAACTCGATCTACATCGTCGAGGATCGCAAGGACGACAAGGGTCGTCCGGTGAACGGCCCGGGCGGCAAGCCGGCCAAGGTTGCCCGCCAGCAGTTCGTGCGCATCGGCGCCAGCCGCGGCGACTTCGTGGCCATCGAGGAAGGCGTCACCGCCGGGCAGGAGGTGGTCACGCTGGGCGCCTTCAAGCTGCGCAACGGCGCGCCGGTCATGGTGAACAACGAGATCAAGCTGCCCGCCTCGCAAACCCCTCATCCCCAGAACCGCTGAGATGCGCCTCACCGACATGTTCGTGCGGCGGCCGGTCCTGGCCATCGTCGTCAACCTGATCATCGTCATCGCCGGGGTGCAGGCCATCCGCAACCTCAACATCCGGCAGTACCCGCGCCTGGAGAGCGCGACCATCGTCATTCGCACGCCCTACGTGGGCGCCAGCGCCGATCTGGTGCGCGGGTTCATCACAACGCCGATCGAACGCTCCGTGGCCGCCGCCGCTGGCATCGACTATGTCGAATCGCAGAGCGAGCAGGGCCTGTCCACCATCAACGTCCGCCTGGAGCTGAACGTCGACGCCGCCCGCGCCCTGGCCGACATCAGCGCGCGCGTGAACCAGGTGCGCGGCGATCTGCCCCCGGAGGCGGAGGTCCCGGCCATCAGCCTGGAGCCGTCCGACGCCGCGTTCGCGTCGATGTACCTCAGCTTTGACTCGAAGATCCTGCAGGACAACCAGGTGACCGATTACCTGATCCGCGTGGTGCAACCACGGCTGTCGGCCGTCGATGGCGTGCAGAAGGCCGACATCCTGGGGGGGCGCACCTTCGCCCTGCGCGCCTGGCTGAAGCCCGACCGCATGGCGGGCCTGAACGTCAGCCCGACGCAGGTGCGGCAGGCGCTGGCCGCCAACAACTATCTGTCGGCCATCGGCCAGACCAAGGGGACCTTCCTCCAGCTCAACCTGTCGGCGACCACAGGCATCGAATCGGTCGAGGACTTCCGCCGGCTGGTCATCCGCCAGGAGGGCGGCACGCTGGTGCGCCTGGGCGACGTCGCGGACGTGGTGCTGGGCGCCGACAACTACGAAATGGACGTGCGCATGTCCGGCGACCGCGCTGTCTTCATGGGCGTCTGGGTGCTGCCCAACGCCAACGCGCTGGACGTCATCAAACGGGTGCGGACCGAGCTGGCCAAGATCCAGAGCGAGCTGCCCACGGGGCTGACCGGCACCATCGCCTTCGACGCCACCAAGTACATCGACAACGCCATCCACGAGGTGCGCGGAACGCTGATGGAGACGATCTTCATCGTCATCATCGTCATCTTCCTGTTCCTGGGCTCGCTGCGCACGGTGCTGGTGCCGGTGGTGGCCATCCCGGTGTCGTTGATCGGGGCGGTGTTCCTGATGCAGCTCTTCGGCTTTTCGCTGAACCTGCTGACCTTGCTGGCCATCGTCCTGTCCGTCGGGCTGGTGGTCGACGACGCCATCGTCGTCGTCGAGAACGTCGATCGGCACATGCGCGAGGGGCGCTCGGCCATCGAGGCGTCGCTGATCGGCGCGCGCGAGCTGGTCGGCCCCATCATCGCCATGACCATCACCCTGGCCGCGGTGTACACGCCGATCGGCTTTCAGGGCGGCCTGACCGGCGCGCTGTTTCGCGAGTTCGTCTTCACGCTGGCGGGCGCCGTCCTCATCTCGGGCGTGGTGGCGCTGACCCTGTCGCCGATGATGTCCTCGAAGCTGCTGCGCC
>DATLVT010000059.1:0-4588 GCA_035577105.1 Polyangia bacterium | reverse complement strand
GCCGGCAGGCCACGGCTTTGACGAGGCGGCCAGCGAGGCGGCGCGCCGGTTCTCGTTTCAACCGGCCCGGCGCGACGGCGTCCCCATTCCCTCCATCGTGCAGTTCACCTATGAGTTCCATCTCCCGGTCGCTGCGCTGGCGTCACCCACGGCGTCGCCGCCTGCAGACGGTGGCCCCGGACAGTCGACCGTGGTGCTGGCGTCACGACCGATCAGCGCCGCATCGTCGCTGTCGGTTCAGGATCGCGACTTTGCCTTGCGCCCCATCGGCAGCGTGCAGGACATCCTGCGGGTGACGCCGGGGCTGGTCATGGTCCAGCACTCCGGCGGCGGAAAGGCGAACCAGTATTTCCTCCGCGGCTTCGACGCCGACCACGGCACCGACCTGGCGCTGTCCATCGACGGTGTTCCCATCAACCTGGTCTCGCACGCCCACGGGCAGGGATTCGCCGACACCAACTTCATCATTCCCGAGGCGATCGAGCGCGTGGAGATCACCAAGGGGCCCTACTTCGTCCAGCAGGGCGACTTTGCCACCGCGGGGGCCGTCAACCTGGTGTCGCGCGAGGAATTCGAACACAGCGCGGCCGGCGCCGGTTTCGTCGCCTCGCCCGGCCACGGCTCGGCCGGCTATCGCGGCCTGATCATCGCCAGCCCCCGGTTCGACACCAAGATCGACGGCAAGGCCGCCAGTCTCCCCATCAAGGCGATCTTCGCCGCCGACGTCGGCCGCACCAACGGTCCCTTCGACAACCCGGAGGGCTGGGATCGTTACAAGCTCCTCAACAAGCTGACGGTCAACGCCACGCCGCAGTCGACGTTTTCTCTGACCGAGATGAGCTACGCCGCCAACTGGCACGGCTCCGGTCAGCTTCCCCGCCGCGCCATCGACCAGGGAGCGGTCTCGCGGTTTGGCTCGCTCGATCCCGACGAGGGGGGAAACACCGCCCGCCATCAGCTGGCGTTGCAGTACCGAATCCGCCCCTCGGACACCAGCGAGCTGCGGGCCACCGCCTATGCCGTCTCCTATCGGTTCAACCTGTTCTCCAACTTCACGCTGTTCCTGCGCGATCCGGTGAATGGAGACGAGATCCAGCAGGTCGATCGCCGGACGTTCTACGGCGGCCGCGCCAGCTACCGGCTGCGACGCACGTTGGGTCCGGTCACCGTCGACAGCACGGTGGGCGCCGACGGGCGCAGCGACGACATTCACGAGGAGCTGTGGAACACCGTCCACCGCCAGCCGATCACCGCCGTTCGCGCCAGCGACGTGCACGAAAGCTTTGTCGGTGCTTTCATCAATGAAGAGCTCATCCCCGCCCGCTGGCTGCGCGCCGAGGTGGGTGGCCGCGCCGATCTGGTGTCGTTCGCCGTGGACAATCGACTGCCGACCGCCGACCCCGCCGCCCGCGGAAGCGGCGTGGGCAGCGCCCATCAACTGAGCCCCAAGGCCAGCCTGATCGTCACACCGCTGGACCGGCCCGGCGCCGAGCTGGACCTCTACGCCAACTACGGCCACGGATTCCACTCCAACGACGTGCGCGGTGCCTTCACGGCGCCCGCGGTGACTCCGCTGGTGCGCGCCGTCGGCGCCGAGGTGGGGGCGCGGACCCGGCTCGCCCAGCGACTGGATCTCGCCGTCGCGCTGTGGCGACTGGATCTCGACAGCGAGACAGTGTGGAACGGCGACGCGGGCACCACCGAACCAAGCGCGCCCACCACCCGTCAGGGCGTCGAGCTGGAGACCCGATACGAGGTGACCCCCTGGCTGGCCGTCGACGGGCAATGGTCGCTGACCAGGTCGCGTTTCTCCACCGACGGCGCGAACGGGGGCGGTCTGGCGCTGGCCCCCAGGCAGACCTGGGCGGGGGGCCTGTCGGGCCGCCATCCCCTGAAAGCTGGCATCGCCAGGGCGGGGCTCCGTTTTTTCGGCATCGGCGATCGCCCCGCCACCGAGGACGGCGCGCTGGTGGCGCCCGGGTTCACGCAGGTCGATCTGCACCTCGGCTATCGCCATCGCCGGTTCGATGTGGCGCTGGACATCGAAAACCTCCTCGACGGTCAGTTCAGGGCGGCGCAGTTCGCGACGGTCAGCCGTCTGTCCGGCGAGCCGCTGCCCGGTCAGCCCGTGCCCGACGGTTTCGGCTGCGGGAAAAATGCCCGCGTGGCCGGCCCGCCCGCCGGCGGCCCGCCGGACGGTCTCTTCCACGGCTGCCAGGACGTCAGCTTCACGCCCGCCTACCCATTGACCGTGCGCCTGATGGCGACACTGTTTCTCGACTGAGGTGGTGATGCGCGCTGCTGCTGCGCGCTGGAACGATCGTCAGTAACGGGGAACGGACGTGTCAATCAAGGTCGACCAGGCGTCGATGCCGCCCACCAGGTTGCAGACGTTGGTGAAGCCCTTGGCCACAAAATACTGGGCCGCGGCCTGACTGCGCGTCCCGTGATGACAGTGAAAGACCAGCAGTGTGTCGCGGGCCAGGTCTTCGATGTGCTCTGTCCCGCTCTTGTCCAGCTGGCGGGCGCCGTTGATGCGGGCGATCTCTCGCTCCATGTCAGTGCGCACGTCCCACAGTTCCAGCGGCGTACCACTGTCCAGCATGCTCTTCAGCTCCTGGGCCGTGATCTGGCGGACGGAAGCGCGCGTGTTCGTCATGGTGGTTGGCCGGCCGATACTATCGCTGATTCGTCGTCGGGGCGGCGGCGATATTGATCAGTGACGTGCAGAAAGACACCGGCGCCAAACAGCGCGGCGGCCACAGTGGTCAGACCAGCGGAGACGCGATCCCCCAGCGTCCACCCCAGGACGGCGCCGACGAAAGGCGCCAGCGCAAAGATCGAGGCCGTGCGCGCCGCCCCGATCCGGCGTTGCGCCAGCAGATAAAACCGCAGGCTGAGTCCGTACCCGGTGGCGCCACAAGCCAGCAAGACAAGCATCGGAATCATGTGCGGCCACGGCTCGCGCAGGGCAAAGGCCAGCGTCACCGTCAGGGCCGCGCCCAGGGCGCCCTTGGCCGCCACCACGGTCACCGGGTCGTGACTGGCCAGGGGGCGGGTGAGGGTGTTGTCCAGGGCCCAGGCCAGCGTGGCGCCGCCCACGGCCAGCGCGCCCAGCCCGCTCCAGCGAAAACCGCCCGCGCCGGTGCTTGTCGCCGCCAGCAGGGTCGCTGCCGCGGTCATCAGCGTCACCGCAGCGGCCACGCGCAGGCCGATCGGCTCACGATAAAAGGCGCGCGCCAGCAGCACGGTGAACACCGCCTCGAGATTCAACAGCAGCGACCCAACAGTGCCGCCGGACCGCTGCAGGCCCCAGGCCAGCAGCGCCGGCGCCAGGGCCGCGCCGAACAGCGCCACCAGGATCAGTCGCTTCCCGTCGGTGCGTGCCAGGGGCGTGCCCGCCGTGCGTCCGGTCAGCATCAGCAGCAGTCCCGACAGACAGGCGCCCAGGTACAGCAAGGCGGCCGTGGTCAGAGGGCCGACCCCGCGCCCCGCCAGGGCGACCACCGGCGTGGTGATCCCGAAGCTGACGGCGGCGGCCAGGGCGAACAGCGCCCCGCGAAAGGCGGATGGGACGGGCCTGGCCACGCGGGAATTGTAGGAGCCGCCGGCCCATCCAGGCCAGCGACATTCCGGCGACGATCAGGCTCGGCGACAGTTCGCGGCGTCTGCTAGGTCGATCGACGCGCGGAACGGCGCCGGCGCCGGCCCAGCGCCAGGAAGCCGATGGCAAGACCCAGCGGCAGGCCCAGCGTCAGGCGTTCACCACCCATGGCCACCGAACAGCCGGCCGTGGCCTGGTTGCCGGAAGCGCCGGGGCCGGGACCAGCGGCACCGCCGCTGCCCGTCGCCGCCGGCGTTCCGCCGGTTCCGCTGGCGCCCCCGCTTCCCTCGACCGCGCCGCCCGTGCCGGACGCGCCGCCGCTGCCGGCTGCGCCGCCGCTGCCGGGCGACGGTCCGGCGTCGGCCATGCTCGGTCCGGCGTCGGTGGCGGCGGGCGCGTCCGCTGCGCCACCGTCGGTGATCACCGGGCCCGCCGGGATGTTGGGCACCTTGCTGGGGTCGTACTTGGCCCCGGCCGAGACCTGCACCATCGTGATGCGCATGGTGGTTGGAAAGAAATGTTCGGGATCGGGCCGCAGGTGCGAGAAGACGCCCTTGTCGTCTTTCAGCACCAGATCCATGCCCATGATCCCTTGTGACCAGACGATGTCCTCGTTCTGCCACCACGACGTCATCGACACGTCGCGGTCGTAGAGGCCCTTCTGGGAGTACGTGCTGGTGTTGGTGCAGCCGTAGCCGCCGGCGATGCCTTTGTAGGGGATGTAGCAAAGCGTCCAGGCCTGGGCCACGCCGCCAGCGGGCATGTCGATGACCTCGGTGCGCACGTGGACGGTGCCGTTGCGATAGTCGACCGGCGCCGTCCAGTCCTTCGGGCGCATCGGGTTCATCTGCGATCGCACGTAGTAATGCGACTTGTTCGGCTTGGCGTTCAGGGCGTCCGACTGCGTGTACGTGTACATGACGTCGAACAGCACGAACTGGTCGGCGTGGCTGACCGCTGGCGCCAGCAACAGGACCAGCCCTC
>DATLVT010000058.1:0-3710 GCA_035577105.1 Polyangia bacterium | reverse complement strand
TGGTGCGCCCGGTCAAAGGCGCCAGCGCGACCTCACCTCTGGCCGTCTCTCAACGGCTGAAACCCAGCAGCCAGGCATAGACGTCGTTGCCGGCGCTGAGATCGTACGTTCGCGTCCAGACGTCGTGGCCGCCGCCGGGGTAGACGGTGTACTTGACGTCCTTGCGCGGTTGCGGACAGGCGGTCAGGTGGGCCAGGGCCATGTTGTCGCCGGCGATCGGCACGGAGGTGTCGGCGTCTCCGTGGAAGGCCCAGAAGCCCACGTCCGCGACCAGCGCGCAGCCCGGCATGGGCCAGAAGATGCTGGCGTTGCCCGAGATCAGGGCGGCCGCCGCCACGCCTTGCGCGCCGCCGTACTGCTTGAAGTAGTTCGCGCTTCCCATGGCGCCGCAGCTGAGCCCGGTCAGGTAAACGCGGTGGGGATCGATCTGATAGGTGGTCAAGGCAAAGGCGACGAAGTCGTGGATCTCGGCTGGGGTCCAGCAATCGAAGCCGATGTAGATCGGATCGGGCGCACCGGCGCTCGGCCGATGCTGCGGTGACAGCACAATGAACGGCCGGCTGGCCGGCCATTGATTCGCGGCGATCAGCTTGGGCGGCCCATTCGCGGTGACGCGGGACAGGTCGCTGGTGCCGTTCCCATTTTCGCCGACGCCGTGAAAGAAGAACAGCACCGGACGCTTGACGCCGTCGCCGTATCCGGGCGGCAAATATTCATGGTAGCCAAGGGCCGCCGCCGTGCTGCCAGCGGGCCGCGCCATTTGCCGCCCCGCCGACGGACCGTCTCCCGCCACGTCGTGCGAGACGTCCGCTGGAGCTGCGTCGGCCAGGTCGGTTGGGCCGCCGTCCGGCGCGTCTCCGGGGGCGCCGTCGGCCACCGCGACGTCCGCGCGGTCGCCGGAAGCGTCCGGCCCGGTGGTGATGCCGCCGCTGCCCAGGGCGCCCCCGCTGCCGGCGCTGCCGCCGCTGCCGGGCGCAGGGCCGCTGCCACCGGTTCCCGTCCGGGAGCCCCCCGCGCCACCGGTTCCCGCCGACCCGGGACCCTGCCCAGACGAGCGGCAGGCGCCGACCAGGACCGCGCACAGGATCGCAAAAAACACCCCAGGGCCGCTGGAGGGCCGCCGGGAGCCCAGGGGCTTGCTGTCCACCATGTCCCCAGGGTGAACGGTTTCCGCGCCAATGAGCCAGAAAAAATGTCAGACGTCGTAATGCCCGGGACCCTCGGCACCTCTGTCAGGGTCAGGCATCTACTTCTGCGGAGCCCAGCCATGCCGTCCCCTGCCGCCACCAGCGCCAAGTCCCCAGCGGTCAACCAGCGGCACGGGCGCGACTGCCCCTGCACCGCGGAGGAGCGCAGCGACTTCGTCACCTGGGTGGGGCGGCTGGTGCACGATCACCGCGCCTACCTGGCGCGCATCGCCCGGCGCGAAGGGGCTAGCGCCGAGGACGCCTTCGACATCGTCCAGGAGGCGTTCCAGACCTTCCTGACGCTGCCGCAAGCGCGCACGCTGGTCGACGCGCAGACGGAATCCGCCAAGCTGCTGACCGTGCTGGTGCGAAACGCCGCGCGTAACCGGCGCCGGCAGGCCGCCGTGGCCCGCCCGCATCAATCCGACGCCGCGCTGCTGGACACCTTGCCGGCGGCAGGGCCGTCGGTCGACGAGCTGATCGCCGCCGCCGAGGACGAACTGAAGCTGCGTGGCTGCGTGCAACGCCTGAATGACGTGCAGCGCATGGTGGTCACCCTGCGCATGCTGGACGAGGTGGACGGCGAGAACGTCGCTCGCACGCTGGGCATCACCTCGGGACACGTGGCGGTGCTTCTGCATCGCGCGAAGACCAACCTGCAAGCGTGCATGACGGCGGTCAATCAACCACCACCGGCGCAGAACCCGTAAGGAGACAAGGACCATGGCCAGCCAGAATCTGATCGACATCACCGCGGTGAACTTTGACGAGCAGGCCCTGCAGTCGCCCGTTCCAGTGCTGGTGGACTTCACCGCCGCCTGGTGCGCGCCTTGCCGCATGATCGCGCCGCACATCGACGCCATCGCCGACGCCTATGCCGGGCGCCTGCGCGTCGGCAAATGCGACGTCGACGCCAACCCCGAGCTGACCGCCAGGCTGGACGTGCGCAGCATGCCCACGCTGATGGTGTTCAAGAACGGCCAGGTGGTCGGACACCTGATCGGCGCCGCGCCGCGCGCCAGGTTGGAAGACCTGGTGACCCGCGCGCTCGGCTGAGCAAAGCGCAGGGGCCAGCGTGAGGGAGAAGGCGCCTCGAGAGCAACAGGATCGCCAACGATCGACCATCCTGCCGTATACTGAGCGTCCCGTCAGGCGACGGCCCAACCCGCCCGAAGGAGGCACAGTGGCGAATGACATCCGCTTGTCGAGCTTGACCGCGATCTTCGTCCCGATCTTCGCCCCGATCTTGGCTCCGATCCTGGCCCTGGTGGTCGTGGGTTGCGACAGCAAAGGACCAGGTCGAGGACCGGACGGCAACGCCCCTGCTGCGTCGAGCAGCGTCTCTGGTGCTGATAATTGTTCCTACCGCTTCGAGGCGCCTGAACCAAAGTTCGATCCGCAGCTCTCGCAGGTCTTCGAGTCCGACCCGGCGGCCAGACGGGTGCTCGTCGTTCTCGTGAAGCAGGTCGAGCTGACGCCGGTGGCCGACTGCATGGGTTGCAACGGATGCCGATCTTGTCCGGAGCGGGACGCCGCTCTCGCCGACCTGATGCACAGGGTTGAAGAGTCACAGAAGTGCGCCACCACGTTCATCACTGCGACCGGCGGTGAGTTTCTTGAATCCTTCTGGGTGGGGAACTCCGTCCTTGCGCGGCTGACGCGCGAGCAGGCGTTGACAGTCGCGAGCATTGCCGACGTTCAACATCTGGACGACGGTGACGCACCCGGCGCTCCGCCGCCTTGATCCCGGGCCGACGGAAAAAGAGCCGCGCCTGGGTCGCCAGATGACGACGACGACGCCGACGGTGAATGATGGCCGAACCACACGCGTCGAAACAGCGAAGGGTCGATACGGTACAAAGGTACAGCATGCTGGCAGACCGCTGAATAACGTAGGCCTCTGATGAGGAGCCAGGACCCGCCGAGGGTCGCGGTGTTGCCTCTGGGAGCCGTGATGCTTACGTTTCGGTCTCGCCGATCAGGCAGGCTCACCATGCTGGCCCACCTTGCGCGGGAGAACATCGAATGAAGCTCGGAGCGTCACTGCTATTCGCGTTCGTGATCGCCACGCCACAGCTGGCCTCGGTCGCCCGCGCCGACGACAAACGCCCGGGGCGCGAGGAACGTCACGAGGAACGTCATGAAGAGCGGCACGAGGTCCGCCGGGACGAGCACCACGAGGCGCAACGCCTTCCGCCGCGGCCGGCCCCGCCCGTGTGGCGCGGTCATCCACCGGGTGGCCATCCGCCCGGCCCCAGTTACCACCCCGCCTACCACCCGCACGCGGTCCGCGTCTTGCGACCGCACACCATGCGCTATGGCGAGCACCCCTGGCACCACTGGGGCCATGCGGAGTTCGAGCGCCCGGCCTACTACTGGGACTGGGCGCTCATCCACAGCGTCTCCTGCACCGCGGAGGACTCCTACGGCGATCAGTATCCCGTCACCGAGACGACCTTCGCCGGCTTCGGTCTCGCCAACATGACCGCTGTCGAAGACGACGCCCTCGACCGCTGCTACCAG
>DATLVT010000057.1:0-6363 GCA_035577105.1 Polyangia bacterium | reverse complement strand
CTGGCTACGTACAAGGCCGACACCTGGCTGGCCGATTCCTCTCGCCAGAAGCCCCGAATAGCTATTGTCGGTGTCGGCAGCCTGTATTCGCGTGCGGGCGTTCTTTCAAGTTATGGGCACGAACTGACGGGGATGGCCGCTTCGAGTCCGGATCTGAAGGCCTCGATTGACCGAATGCTCGCGCTTTCGAACACGTCGATGGCTTCTCCGGTGGCCAGCCTACCCGCTTATCAATTGATCGGCGACTGCGCCAACCGCCTGATCCTCGTCACGCCGCCGCCCGGGCACGTGATCGCACCGGCCGAAATGGCGGAAGCGCGCGTGCTGATCGATGAGATCAATGCCCACCTGCTGACCGTGACCGAGGATGATCTGCTCGGGTTGTTCTTGCGGGTGATCGCCGGCGGTGTGTCCAAGGCACATGTGCTCCGCGCGTTGCTGCGCGACCCAGGCGCCGCCCTCGGTCGGCCGGACAACCCCGGGCGACCTGTCGAGTACCTATGCACCGACAGCCAGTGCGCCCAAGCGCTGCTTGCACTCGACGCGTACTTCGATGACGCGAAGAAGGGCGGGGCTGCGCGCGGTTCGTCCGGTTCTCGGCGGCGGCCGGGCGACACGCCCTGAAGGGCCGGGCAACGCATTTCTCTGCGAGTCCGCTAGCGCAGGAGTTTCTCGATGAAGGGCTTGGCGCGGTCGTAGATAGTGATGAGTATTTCGGCCTTGTCGATGACCTTGCCCAGCATCTCCCCCAGCGCCCGCAGCACGGTCCGCCGAGGCGCAGGCGCGCGCGCCTCGATCGCAAGGTCGGCGATGAGTGCCAGCGCCTTCTCCCTGTTCTCGGCGGGCAGTGCGTGGCCTGCCTCGTTGACGACAGCTCCGCCCAGTTGCTCCAGCGCCGCGGACAGCTCTGGTTGGGAGTTCCGTAGCGCCTGCACAGTCTGCTGAACCTGTGCGTGTCTGCTCTCGATCGGCTCGTGGACGATCGCGATGCGGTCACCGGCATGGGCGTGCGCGCCCTGCTGGATGACCACCGGGCCCCGGGCGCTGAGGACGTGCACCGAGGGGAGGGCGCCCGGGGACGCCTTACCACCACCGTCTATCGGGCGCGAACGCCGGGACAGCTCTTTCATCGCCAAGCGGTTGGCCTTGGATGCCAGTCGGAGCATCTCGACGACGAGATCGTGCTCCGGCGGTTGCGTGCCTTTCGCCCCGCTCTTCTTGTTTGCAGCCATGTGTCCTTTCAGAGAGTCAACCGCGCGCCCGGTCTTCGGCCAGGCCGAGCAGGTAGGCGATGGAAGAGTCAGCCGGCCAGGTATTGGCCACCGCGCGGCGCAGGCGAAGCGCGCGCTCGCTGGCGGGCAGTTCGGCGATCACGGCGGCGTACCCGCGCATCATGAGGTGGTGATGGCTTGCCAGGGGCATCCGCGCTTCCAATTGGTAAAGGACCTCGTCGGGGGCGCTGTAGGCGGCGCGGCAGGCGCTGACCAGTTCATCGGCAGCGACATCATCCTGGCCATCTGCCAGCGCGCGCCAAGCGCGATCCAGCTGGACCGCAAGCGACTGGTAGCTTCGGGACGTTTGGAGCGCTTGGGGGGTGGGCGACAGCGACATCTAGAGCCTCCGCGGGGTGAAGGTGATCGCAGGCGCGACCAGATTGGGCACTCGTTGCGACGAGATCGGGGAGTCAGAACGATGACAGTTGTTCCGCGTCCCCCTCAAGTGCGCCGGTTTGCCGGGACTGGATTTGTTTTGCGCGGCGAGCTTCGCTTTTGCGTCGATGCGACGGCCGCGCAAGGGCCCCCGCGGCCCCTCAGCATCGAAGCTCGGATTGAAACCCATGACTGTCAGCGGGCAGACGTCGTGAAGTATCGTCTGTCGCGCTCACCCGAGATGCCTGGTCGCGCGAATCGCTGTGCGATTCTGGAGGGAGGTTCTTCTGGAGACGCGCTGTCTAATATCACGCGTTGAACCTGCGCCGCCCAGCACGACCAACGGATAGTGCCGTCGATTTTGGGACGAGGCGGTCCGCGTCCGAATTTCCCTCGGGACTTGTACGACTGGCGTTGCCCCCCGGTCACTGGGTGGGGCAGGGGATCTCTTGCTCGCCGAAGGCCAGGTCGTCGATCCAGTAGTCTGCGGTCGGGGGACTGCCGCCGAAGACCTGGTAACCGACGATGAGGTTCTTCCAGGCGGTCCCATTCTTCCAGCGGTTGACCACCGGGGTGGGCTTCACGAAGGCGCCGTCGACCTTCACGATGTAGCTGGCGTCCTGGAAATTCCACTGCACGCAGTGCCAGGCGGTGCCCGACGGGAAAGGCGTGGCCGAGTCCAGGCCGTTGTCGGGCGGATCGACGGTCAATTCAAAGTTTCCGTTCGTGCCGCCCGCTTCCCAGTGGTCGCCGACGCCGCTGTCGCTTTGCAGGACGTCCCAGTGGTTGCCGGTCTTGATCACCACCGGGTTGTAGATCATGAAGCGGCCGAACTCGGCGTTGAACGGGAACTGCTGCGTGAACGACACCATGGCCGTGGCGCCGCCGGTCGAGTGGATGTGCAGCGACTTGGTGCCGCTAAACTTCTGCGCGGTGTCCACCAGTACGGAGCCGGTGCCTTTGGCGTTCACGGTGAAGGCGCCTTTGGGCGCGGCGCCGGCGGTCTGGCTTTCCCAGTCGTCGCAGAACTTGGCGGTCACCCCCTGACAGCCTTTGCCGGCCGAGGCGTCGGCCATCGCCCCATCCGAGGCGACAGCCGCGTCGGCGCCACCGCTGCCGGTGACGTCCTGTCCGCCGGTGCCGACGATGCCTCCCGATCCCGTGCTGGCGCCGCCCGATCCCGACGAAGCACCGCCGGTACCGGCGCTGGAACCACCGGTTCCTGCGCCCCCCGAACCGGAGGGATTGGTCGTCCCGCCCGAGCCGCCAGTACCATCTGAACCGCCGCCCGCAGCACAACCAACGCCGCCCAGGCAAGCCAAAACGAACGAGATCAGTAGCGTGCGCATGTTTCTCACACCTGTCCCTTTCAGCATTCACGGCGGAAAGTCGCCCAGACCTTCACGGCCGGTGGGCGGGCGTTAAATGCGCCGCCTGAAAGGTCAGGGGTTCAATCCAGCGCGGTACCTCGCGGGCGATCGCATCATCCTGGAAAGACTCACGACGCCATCGTTTGCTGGGCGCCTCGCTGCCCAACGCGCGCGGCGCGGCGGACGACGCTTGCGCGCCACCGCTGAACGTCAGATCGTTCGCTGACAGCACACCACCGCGCGTCGCTCTGGCTGGGTAGGACGACTGGAATCCCTTTGAACACGCTCTTCGAAAAACTGGACGGTGGACTCACCGGTATTCGTCTCTATGGAATCGCGCCCCCGAAGCTGGCGTCGGGCCCCGAGCAGTTGCGTGAGATCGCGGCTCAACAAGTAGCCCGCCTTCGTATGCTCGCGCCTGACGGGTTGGTCGTCTACGACATCCAGGACGAGCCGGGACGCGGCGGCCAGGCGCGCCCGTTCCCGTTCCTGCCAACCGTCGACCCTGAGTTTTACGCCGGCGACGCGCTTGCCGAGCTCGCGATGCCGAAGATCGTCTACCGATGCGTGGGCGCACATCCACGCGAGGTGTTCTCGCGCTGGCTCGAAACGGTGCGCGCGGCGGCTGACCGGCGCCTCAGCGTCTTCGTGGGAGCACCCCGCGGTCGGTCGCCCAGCGCCGGTCTGTCGCTGGCCGAAGCGTATTCGCTCGCGCACGCTTGCCCCAACCTGGTCCTCGGTGGAATCGCCATAGCGGAGCGGCACGTCGCGAAAGAGGATGAGCACCAGAGGATGCTCGCCAAGCAGGACCACGGCTGCCGCTTCTTCATCACGCAATCGGTGTACGATGCAAGTTCCACAAGGTCGCTGCTGTCCGACTACGCGCTGTCGTTGCAGACGTCCGGCCGCTCGCCCGTGCCCATCGTGCTCACGTTCTCGCCGTGCGGCTCGGTGCGCACGCTCGAGTTCATGAAGTGGCTTGGCATCTCGTTTCCGCGCTGGCTCGAGAATGAACTGCGCCATTCTGCCGACACACTGGCGCGCTCTGTCGACCTGTGCGAGAGCGTGTTCGCCGATGTGCAGGCCTACGCGCGTGAAAAGCACCTGCCCATCGGCATCAACGTGGAGAGCGTCTCCATCCGAAAGGCGGAGATCGACGCGTCGGTGGAACTCTACCAGCGATTGAGCGCCCGCCTTTGATGGCAACGCGCGTTCCTCGAGCGCTCGCTTTTGCGTTGTTCTCCGGCATCATGGGGGCACGCGCTTGGCACAAGTGGCCGTGCGGGCAGTAAGTACACGAACGAACGCAAGCAGTTCGAATCCTACTTCCTCGCGTTTTTCGGCGGTGGTTGGGTAGAGCTCATGCGCCGGCCGGATATTCGCCGGCCGCCAGCGCCAGGAACGCCCGCCATCTGCGCCACGAGGAGAGCGTGTCGGTGCCCTGGGCACTCGCTGGCGTTCGCTGCGGAACGCCGATACCTTAGGGCGATCCGATGATCGTTGTTTCGATCGGCATCTGACAATGGACGATGACAAGGCACTCGACAGTGAAGCGCTTCTACGCGAGAGGAAGCTGATTCGAGCGGTCGTCGATATGGTCCCGGCGATGTTGGCATACTGGGATGCGTCCCAGCGTTGCGTGTTCGCCAACCGGGCTTATGAAACGTGGTTTGGAGTCACGCCGGCTGAGCTCATTGGCCATACAATGAAAGAATTGCTCGGGCCCATCTATCCGCTGAACCTGCCCTACATCGAGGGAGCTCTTCGCGGTGAGGCTCAGCAATTTGAGCGCGAGATCCCTGATCCAGCCAATGGACCTCCCCGCTACAGCCAGGCCAACTACGTTCCCGACATCGAAGGTTCCACCGTCCGCGGGTTCTTCGTGTTGGTCTCCGATATCACGCAGCGAAAAAGGATCGAGGACGATCTCAAGAGCGCAAAGCGCCTTGCAGAGGAGGCGCTTGCGCAGGTCAAGACGTTGACGGGGCTTCTTCCCATCTGCGCCTGGTGCCGAAAAATCCGTGATGGGAAAGGCTACTGGGAGAGCGTCGAACAATTCCTCACAAATCACACCGACGCAAGCTTCACCCATGGAATGTGCGAAGCTTGCGAAGCGAACTTCTTTTCCAAATGATGCTCCATCTTCGGAATCGGCCGGCCAGTATGACTTTGACGCTGACGGCGTCCGCTCGCGGGGGCGGCTTGTACGGCTGGTGGTGGTACGCTTGCATTCGCAAGGAGAACGCAGATGTCATCTGATCTCACCCCGAAGTATTGGTTTCGGGCCAAGCGCTACGGTTGGGGGTGGGGCCTTCCCACTGCGTGGCAAGGGTGGGTGGTTCTCATCACCTATCTCGTGCTCGTCTGTGGCGGCATCCGCTTCGTCCATCCTTCCAAGGACAGCCTGCTTTACGTCGCATATGTCTCGGTACTGTCCGTCGGCTTCGTGGCAATCTGCTGGCTCAAAGGTGAACCGCCCCGCTGGCGCTGGGGCGGGCGCGACACCTGACCGCCGCGTGGCAGCGGATGATCGACGTTCCTCGCAGTTCGGTTGAACGGCGTGAGGACGCCCGACGCGCCAACGGCCTGCGTGTCGCTACCCTTCCCGTTCGCCACTGAACGGCGGTATCGTCAGCCTCACGAGATGGGGACACACCATGCGGATTAGGGACTATGCCGTCGGGATGGCGACCTACAACTCCTGGATGAATGAGAAAATCTTCGGTTGTGCCGCCGAGCTCTCGGATGCCGAACGAAAGCGTGACCAGGGCGCATTCTTCCGGTCGATCCATGGCACGCTGAACCACATCCTTCTCGGCGACGAGTCGTGGCTTCAGCGCTTCCGCGGCCAGCCGGTCACCATGGTCTCGCCGTCTCAGGAGCTTCACGCGGACTTCGAAGCGCTTCGAGCGGCTCGCCGCGCCATGGATGGGGAGATAGCCAGCTGGGCCGACACCCTGACGGATGGCTTCGCGGATCAGTCCTTCGCTTTCTACAGCGTGACCTATCAGAAGAACCGCGTGATCCCCGCCTGGGCGGCGGTCGCGCACCTGTTCAATCATCAGACACACCATCGCGGACAGGTCACCACTCTGCTGAAGCAGGTCGGCAAGGACCCCGGCGTGACCGACCTCCCCTGGATGCCCCGTTTCGATGAGCCGGTTGGCGGAGGCGGGAGCCCTGGATGAACGCCGATCAGCGCGCGCATGATCCAGCGAGACGGACGCCCGGGAGCGAAGGGTGCCGCCTGACAAGGCGGTGAATCCGACGGACGACCGGCGGACCGCGGGCTGAAGGCGAGACGTCAACCGGACGCGAAGACTGGTGGCGTGGCTCGACGCGCT
>DATLVT010000056.1:0-6126 GCA_035577105.1 Polyangia bacterium | reverse complement strand
GGGATGGCCGCCATGTTCACCGCCACGAAGGGGCCCGAGCGGCGGTGGCTGGCGCCATGAATGAGACGAGCAATGACCTCCTTGCCGGTGCCGGTCTCGCCGCGAATCAGCACGCTGGCATCGGTGTCGGCGACCTGCTCGACGCGATCCAGGACCAGCTTCATCGCCGGGTGATCGCCGATCACCGCCGCGCCCGGCGTCTGGCGCGTCCGGCTGGCGGTGGTGGCCTGGACGTTCAGCAGGCGGACCAGCGACTGCTCCAGCACCGACACGTGAAAGGGTTTCACCAGCACGTCGGCAGCGCCGGCCCGCAAGGCCGCCACCGCTTCAGACACCGCGCCGTGCGACGTCAGCGCCACCACGGCGACGGGAGGACGGGCGTTGCGCAGGGCGCTCAGCAACGCCGGCCCGCCCGGCAATTGCAGGTTGGTGATGCACAGGTCAAAGCTGTCGGCGGCCAGACGAGCCATCGCGTCTTCTGTCGTTCCCAGCACGACCGCGTCGTGGCCCAGCGTCTTGATGAGACGCACCAGCCCCGCGTGGATCGAGGGATCGTTTTCGACGACGAGGATCTTCTTGCCCATTTGCCAACATGATTCATCGGCGGTGGGGGCCAGCCCTTGAGCCAAGAAACTGTTGCCAAGCCCGCAACAGCGTTCAAGAAATCGCCGAAAACCGCCCTGATTCCGGGAACACCGGGGGGCGACCACGTGCACGGTTTTCCGTCGGAAACCGGTCGATCTAGACCGCTTCGGCCCGGGGATACGAGCCCAGGACCTTCACGGAGTCGCAGATCGCCCTGACGGCCGCCAGCGCTGAGGCCACCTGGGGATCGCGTTCGTGACCGTCGACGTCGACGAAGAACACGTACTCCCAGGGACGACGCCGCGAGGGGCGGCTCTCGATCTTGCTCATGTTCAGGCCGCGCTCGGCGAAGGCGCCCAGCACGCGGTACAGGATCCCCGGTTCGTCACGGGTGATGAGGAGGATGGACGTCTTGTCCTTGCCGGTCGGTTCCGCCTGGGGCCCGCCCAGGACAAAGAAGCGGGTCACGTTGTGCGACAGGTCCTCGATCTTTCGCCGCAGCACCTGCAGCCCGTAGATCTTGGCTGCCACCTCCGATGCGATGGCCGCCCCCTTGACGTCGTCCAGCGCCCGGGTGGCGGCGTCGGTGGTCGAGCGCGATTCGACGATTGTGGCGCGCGGTAGATTGGCGGCCAGCCAGCGCCGGCACTGCCCCGCCGCCACCGGGATGGAGTAGACGCGCTCGATCTCGGCCAGCTCGACGCCGGGGCGCACCAGCAGGCAGAGAATGATCTGCAGAGCGATCTCGGCGCTGATCTTGAGGTCGCTGTCGACAAAGCTGTCCAGCGTGTGGTTGATGCCGCCCTCCGTGGAATTTTCCACGGGGACCACGCCGTAATCGACGGTGCCCCGCTGGACCTCCTCGAACACCGCCTCGATGGCCCCCGTCGGCAGGGCGCGGGCCGACTGGCCGAACTGGCGCTTGACGGCCATGTAGGAAAAGCTTCCTTCTGGACCCAGGTAGGCGACCTTGACCGTCTTTTCCAGCGACAGGCAGGCGCTGAAGATCTCCTGAAACACCAGGCGAATGGCCTCGGTGGGGAACGGACCGGCGTTCGACGCCGCCAGGCGCTCGGCGATCTGGCGTTCGCGCGAGGGGACGTAAAAAGGGACCTGCAGCTGCTCCTTCAACGCCGCCACCTTGGCGACGAACGTGGCGCGCTGGTTGAGCAGGCGCAAGAGCTCGTCGTCGGTGTGGTCGATCGCGGCGCGCATGGTGGCGAGCTCGGCTTGTTGATCAGCAGGTGGTTGATCCTTGGCCATGGCGACGGAGCTTACTACACTAGCCCCATGAAGCTGGGGACGGTGCGCGACGGCAGCCGCGACGGCGCACTGGTGGTGGCCGCCCCCGACGGCCAGACCTTCACGCGCGCCACGGCGGTCGCCCAGACGCTGCAGGAGGCGCTGGACGACTGGACCAACGCGCAGCCCCTCCTGACCGCCCTGGCGGACGCGCTCGGCGCCGGACGGGCGCCCGCCGAGGCGCTGGAGCCAGGCCGGATGGCCAGCCCCCTGCCGCGCGCCTACGAGTGGATCGACGGGTCGGCCTATCTGAATCACGTCATCCTGGTGCGCAAGGCGCGCGGCGCCGAACCGCCGCCCACGCTGCGCACCGATCCGCTGGTGTACCAGGGCGGCTCCGGCGTCCTGCTGGGGCCCTGCGACGACATTCCGCTGGCCGACGAGACCTGGGGCCTGGATTTCGAGAGCGAGGTCTGCGTGGTGCTTGGCGACGTGCCGGCCGGGGCCAGCGCCGCCAGCGCCGAAAAAGAGGGGGCGGTGCGGCTGGTGCTGCTGGCCAACGACATCACCTTGCGCAACCTGGTGCCGGCCGAGCTGGCCAAGGGTTTCGGGTTCTTCAATTCCAAGCCGGCCACCGCCTTTTCCCCGTGGGCGGTGACCCCCGACGAGCTGGGCGGCGCCTGGCGCGACGGACGGCTGCACCGGCGTTTACGCACCACTTACAACGGCGCGCTGGTGGGCGACGTCGACGCCGGCGCCGAGATGCAATTTTCGTTTTTTGATCTCATCGCCCACATCGCCAGGACCCGCGCCTTCACCGCCGGCACCATCCTGGGCGGCGGCACGGTGTCCAGCGCCGATCCCGGACGCGGCGTCTCCTGCCTGGCCGAACGGCGGGCCATCGAGACCATCGAGAGCGGGGCGCCGCGCACGCCGTTCATGAAGGCGGGCGACACGGTGGCCATCGAGATGCTGGACGACGACGGGCGCAGCATCTTCGGGCGCATCGCCCAGACGGTCATGAGGGAGGAACGATGAAGCTCTACGGTTTCTGGCGCAGTTCATCGGCCTGGCGGGTGCGCATCGCCATGGGCCTCAAGGGGATCGCCCACGAATACCAGGCGGTCAATCTGGCCGCGCAGCGCAGCGAGCAGCGCCAGCCGACGTTCGTCGCGGTCAACCCGCAGATGCAGGTCCCGGCGCTGGAGCTGGACGCCCGACCGGGCGAGAACAGCCCGCGGCGGATCGCCCAGTCGATGGCCATCCTGGAATACCTCGAGGAGCAATTCCCGACGCCGGCCCTGCTGCCCGGCGATCCCTGGCTGCGGGCCCGGACCCGGCAGCTGGCCGAGATCGTGAACTCCGGCATCCAGCCCTTTCAAAACTCGCCCACGCTCAACCACGTCAAGGACGTCCTTCACGGCGACGAACGGGCCTGGGCGCAGTACCACATCACGCGCGGCCTCAAGGTGCTGGAGGCGCTGGCCGGCGAGACGGCGGGCGCGTTCATGGTCGGCGAGGCCCCGACCTTGGCGGACATTTTCTTGATCCCGCAGCTTTACGGCGCCCGGCGGTTCTCCGTCGACACCGCGCCCTTTCCGACGCTGACCCGGATCGAGGCGGCCTGCGCCGCGCTGCCGGCTTTTCACGCGGCGCACGCCGACCAGCAGGCGGACAAGCCAGCGGCAGGGTAAAATAACGCCATGTCCGCGGTGACGTCGGAACCGATCGGCATCGTCAAGCTGGAGGCCCTGCACTATTACGTGCGCGATCTGGAGCGGACCCGGCGCTTCTTCGTCGACAAGCTGGATTTCGTCGAGCTGGGGCACAGCAACCCCGAGATGGATCGCGAGGGACACCAGCACGCGGCGGCGTTTCAGGCCGGCGACGCCGTGTTCGTCATCCACCAGCCGATCGGCGAAGGGGGTCGCGCCTGGCGCTACCTGCGCAAGCACCCCGAAGGCGTGGGGACGCTGGTGTTCCAGGTGGAGGACATCGACCGCGCCTTTCGCCTGCTGGACCAGCGCGGGGGCACGTTCATCACCGACGTGCAGCGCTTTCGCGACGACGGCGGCACGCTGGCCATGTTCTCCATCACCACGCCGTTCGGCGACACCACCTTTCGGTTCACGGAGCGCCGCGGGTATCGCTCGCTGTTCCCGGGGATGATCGCCGCGGACGCCGCCGGCGGCGCGAATGTCGGCGGCAACCGCTTTGGGTTTTCCCACATCGACCACGTCACCTCGAACTTTCAGACCATGAAGCCGGCGCTCCTGTGGATGGAGCACGTGCTGGGGCTGCAGCCGCTGTGGGAGATCGCCTTTCACACCAACGACGTGGCGACGGGTTCCGGCCAGCAGGCGCACGGGTCGGGCCTGAAGTCGGTGGTGATGTGGGATCCAAAATCGGGGGTCAAGTTCGCCAACAACGAACCCTTCCGCCCTTTCTTCAAGGATTCGCAGATCAACATCTTCGCCGAGGACAACCGGGGCGACGGCGTTCAGCACTCGGCGCTGGCGGTGGGCGACATCGTCGGCGCCGTCCGGCAACTGCGCGCCGGCGGCGTCGAGTTCATGTCAACGCCGGGCAGCTACTACGACATGCTGCCGGCCCGCCTGCAGACCATCGGCGTCGGCGGCATCGACGAGGAGATCGAGACCCTGCGCCAGCTGGAGATCCTGGTCGACGGCGAGCGCTCGCACGAATACCTGCTGCAGATCTTTCTCAAGGAGGCGGCCGGCCTGTACCACGACCCCGAGGCGGGGCCGTTCTTCTTCGAGATCATCCAGCGCAAGGGCGATCAGGGTTTCGGGGCCGGCAATTTTCGCGCCCTGTTCGAGGCCATCGAACGCGACCAACTGGCCCATCGTTCGACGGTGATGTGAGGACGACGCCATGCTGGATCGCATGACCGCCGGCGAGATTCCAGCCAAACCGCACACCGCCCTGCGCGACGCCGAGGGGCGACTTCGCTATGAAGAGTGTCTGACCCGCGACGGCTTCGACGGGCCGTTCACCATGCTGTACCACCGCGACCGCCCCCACACCCAAGCGGTGACCACCGCGGCCCACGGCTGGGAGCTGCCCCAGACCGCCGAGGTCCGCCGCCCCCTGGCCCGCCGCCACTATCGATCGCAGGACCTCCCGCGCGTCGGCGCCGCGCCCATCGACGCGCGCGTCCCGTTGCTGTTCAACGACGACGTGGTGCTGGGAATATTACATCCGGCCGTCGACGATCCTGTCTACTTCGCCAACGGTGACGGCGATGATCTGTTCTTCATCTTCGAGGGCGGCGGAACGCTGCGCACGGCGCTGGGCGACGTCGCCTTCGCCGCCCACGACTACCTCTTCGTGCCCAGGGGGCTGCCTCATCGATTCATCCTGGAAAAGGCGCCGCAATACTGGTTTAGCATGGAGTGCGCGGCCGGGTTCGGCCTGCCCAGGCAGTGGCGCAACGACGTCGGTCAGCTGCGCATGGACGCCCCCTACAGCCACCGCGACTTTAGACGGCCGGCCTTTCGCGGCCCCGTCGACGAACCGACGCGCGACCTGGTGGTCAAGCGCCAAGGGGCCTTTCACGGCTTTCGCTATCAGCAGGCGCCGCTGGACGTGGTGGGTTGGGACGGCACGGTCTACCCGTGGGCCTTCCCCATCCTGAATTTTCAGCCCCGCGTGGGGATGGTCCACCTGCCGCCCACCTGGCACGGCACCTTCGCGGCGCGCGGCGCGCTGATCTGCAGCTTTGTCCCCCGCCCGCTCGATTTTCACCCGCAAGCCATCCCCTGCCCCTACCCGCACTCTTCGGTCAGCTGCGACGAGTTCATCTTCTACTGCAGCGGCAACTTCACCTCGCGCCGAGGCGTCGGCCCCGGCAGCATCTCCCACCACCCGGCCGGCGTGATCCACGGCCCCCACCCCGGCGCCTACGAACAAAGCATCGGCGCGAAAGAAACGAACGAACTGGCGGTCATGCTGGACACGTACCAGCCTTTGCGTGCGACGGCGGCGGCGCTGGCCGTGGAGGATCCGGCGTACCACGACAGCTTTCGGTAAACAGGCTTGGCTTGTGGAGATCGCTCCTCTACTTCCGGCGAGGGCGCGGAGGGGGGGATAGAGCCTCGGCGGGCACGGACGCCTCACGCGGCCGCGGTGAGGTGAGCGGGAAAAGTAGCGTGCTTGGTCGGCAAGCGCATCACCGCCTTGAACAGATCCAGCGGCCGCACGGGGCGTCCTCGAACCCTCCGCTGGCAACCTGCCTCTCCGGGCGGACCCTCCGAGGCAGGAGCGCTCCGGGACGTC
>DATLVT010000055.1:0-4145 GCA_035577105.1 Polyangia bacterium | reverse complement strand
GGCGGCGGCCCGGCCGGTCCGGCGTCAGCGCATCCTGCGTCCGGTCACGGCAGCGAGTGGCGCTGGAAGACCTCCCAGGCCACGTCTGGAACGCCGACGCCCATGGCGGCCGCCTCGCCATAGATGACATGACCGGCGTTGGGTGAGCACAAGATCACCTCGGCGCCACCGGCGCACTTGCTGCGGATCTGACAGAGCGGATGGTTGGGCATGGGCACCGCTGCGTCGGTGCACTGATCCAGATCGCTCCACTTGGTAAAGTCAGCCATCGCGCTTGGCCAGACGTGACCACCCGGCATCGACATGCCGCCGTTGTACAGGACCAGAGTGTCCTGCTTGCCCCGGTAGTTCACCACCGTGACCGGCCGCGACGGCTTGCAATCAACCAGGTTCGGGCCCGACGCGGGCGCGATGGCCGCGACCAGATCGGCGGCGTCGCAGGCCAGCCAGTGCGACATGATGCCCCCGTTCGACAGGCCGGTGGCGTAGACGCGCTTGAGATCGATGCAGCCGTCCTGCGCGGTCTTGGCAACGGCCGCGCGCAGAAAAGCGGCGTCGTCTGTGTTGTGGTCCTGGGATGGCTGGCAGCAACACACCAGGGTCGGACAGCCGGCGGGACCACCGTTCCATGAGTTGTAAAGCCCGTCGGGATACATCATGACGATCCCCACCGCGTCGGCCTTCGGCAGCCACCCGGATCCCATCTCGCCCTGGCCGGTGCCGCCCTTGCCGTGCATGTCGATCACCAGCGGCAGGCGCGTCTTTCCGTCGTACTTCGGCGGCACGTGAAGGATGTACGACCGCATGGTGCCGCCGCTCGGGATCATCACGGTGCTGTTGCCGACTTTCAAAGTGCCCCCCGTGCAGGGACCTTGCGCGACGTCCGACGGCGGCGGTGCGCTGTCCGATCCCATGTCCGATCCGCTGTCCATTTTGGGCGCGACGTCGATCGGCGCGCCGCCGCTGCCGGTGTTGCCGCCGCTGCCGCCAGCGCCGCCGCTGCCGTCCCCGCCGGTGCCGATCGATCCGGCAATTCCACCGGGGCCGCCTCCGGATGTTCCGCCCGAACCGACGGACACCGCCGCGTCACCACCGCCCCCCGCTCCGTTACTTGCACAGCCGACGTGCAAGATAACGACGACGGAGATTCCAACTGAACCGAAGGCCTTCATTTTGAGCACGACGTTAGGTTCCTTCTGACCGCGCGAACAGTTCGCCCATTTACAGTTGTCGAATTCCGGCTCTCTCTCTGACATTAACTGTCCGTCTTTATGGAAATGATCTTTGTACGCACCGGACATTTTCAAATGGCCCGATCTGGACATTTTCATGTGGCCGCAGCGACGGAGACCTTGCAACACTGATCCGTCGCAAATTCAACGCAATGTTGCCTGTTCGAGCCAGCCGGCTCGTCTATGCCAGCGGTGAACTCATGCGAACACTCTGCACAGCTCGTTTAGTCGCGCCCTTCGCTTTTGTGTTGGTAACCATGGCGGCCTGTGGTGACACCACCTCGAACGGAGGCAACGGGACGCCAGCCGGCAGCGGCGGCGGCGTTGGATCATCCGGCACCGGCGGCAGCACGGCACCGACCGGCAGCGGCGGTGCAACCGGCAGCGGCGGCAGCATCGGATCATCCGGCAGCGGCGGCGCAACGGGCACCGGCGGCACCATCGGTCCATCCGGCAGCGGCGGCGCGGCACCCGACGCCGGAACAGCCAGCGACGGCAGCGCCATGGACGCGCCTCCCAAAGGTCCGGTGACCCCGGGCGTTCTCCCCAGCTTCCCCGGCAACAAGGCCAACTACGGCAACGGCTATTTCAAGTTCGACTTCCCGGCCAACGGGCACACCATCAGCGTGTACGCGCCGCCCAAGCCGCGAGACGGCCTGCCCTGGGTCTGGCACGGCGAGTTCCCGGACGTCATCCCGAACACCAACAACGCCTGGCTGGCCAAGGGACTGATGATCGTCTACGTCAACGGCGCCTCGGAACAGTACGGCTGTCCCGACGTCGTCAAGGTCTGGGAGGCGGCCTACACGACGCTGGTCGGCACCTATCACATGGCCCCCAAGATGGTGATCACCGGGATCAGCCGCGGCGGTCTTTACGCCTACAACTTTGCCGCCACCCATCCGGACCAGGTGGCTGGCATCTATGCCGACAACGGAACCTGCGACTTCCGAAGCTGGCCGGGCGGACGTCAGCTGAACGATCCGCGCTGGCAAGGACCGGGCGGTGGCGGCGCGTGGCAGACGGTGCTCAACGTCTATCACTTCAAGGACACAGCGGAAGCGATCGCCTACCAGTTCAACCCCATCGACAATCTGGCGCCGCTGGCAAAGGCGGGCGTGAAGCTGTTCCACGTGACCGCCCAGATGGACACCGCCCTCCCCTGGAAGGAAAACACCGGCATCATCATGGACCGCTATCCCAAGATGGGTGGCGATTTCCAGGTCATCTTCAAACCCAACGCCGATCATCATCCCCACGGCCTGGAGCCGGATCCTTCGCCGGTGGTGAACTGGACCGTGGCGACCCTGGCCAGCGCCAACGGCCTGGCCCCCTGAGGCAGGGAAGCTCGCGCCGCGAGCGAGGCACCTGCGGCGAAGGGGTTTGAGGCAAAGCCGTTGGACGACACGAACGGTCCTTCCACGCCACAGGTGCGGGTCGACACCTGCCGCTGCCAGTCCGAGATGCGTCGTGTCTGCGATCTGTGCGCTGGCGACGATGGAATGTTCGCGGCCTGTTCACTGGCCTGCCTGGGCCGTCATCTGGCGGACAAACATGGCCGTGAGGCCGCCGGCCGGGCCAGCACCGAAACCCGCGCCCGCCAGTACCTGGGCGGCGTCAACCGGCGGCTCGCCGGCAGCTGGCAACGCTACCAGGATCACCGCGAGCAAGTGCTGGCCCTGGTGCTGGCGGGAGAAACGGCGCCGGCCGTCACCGCGTCGACCCAGCCCTCCGGCGGCGACATCGCCATCTTCGGCGCCGGGAATGGCTCCGATCTGGATCTGCCACGACTCGCCGACAGCTTTCGCCAGATCCACCTCGTCGATCTGGACGGCGACGCCATCGAACGCGCGCGCCAGGATCTGCCCGCGGCGGTTCGCGAACGGGTGATCCCGCACGCGCCCGTGGATCTCTCGGGGTTCATGAACCACCTCGATGACTGGGGCGACTCTTTTCCCGACGACGCCACGCTCGGGCAAACCGCGTTCGCGGCGGCGCGAGCGATCATGAATGGGCTGGGGCGTGGTTTTGACGTCGTGCTGTCGACCGGCGTGCTCAGCCAGCTGATCGTCCCGTTTCATCGCGCCTGGATCGCGTCGCGGCTCAACTGGGAGCGCCTGGAAGCCGCCATCATCGCGGTCCATCTGGCCACGCTGGTCGGCAGCGTCCGTCCGGGCGGTCGCGGCGCGATGGCGTTCGACGTGCTGTCCTCGAAAGACGCGCCCATGCTGTCCGCGCTGGTGAACCGCCGCGCCGACAAGATTCAGGGCGCCGTCGACGCGGAGGTGGCGGCCGGACGCCTCGCCTTGCGGCCGCATCCGGTCGGCATACTGCAGCAACTGCAATTCCCGGGAATGGCGCCGATGGTTCAACAGCCGCGACTGACAGCGCCCTGGTTATGGAACCTGGGCGACGCTGTGCAGCTGGTTTATGGCCTGCTGTTTCGCCGACCGTGAACCAGATCGGCGCCTGGCGGGCATTTATCTCCTGAGGGGCCGGGCTTTGATCGTCAAGGATACCGGCGCCTTTGGACAAATAGACCGGCGGTTCGCAGCTACCTGAAGATGTCCATCCAGGCCATTTCGAACTGTCTGATTGCCTTCAGGAGGTCACGCATGGTTTCTCGCGGACTCACATTCAGGTCGGGCAGGTCGGCTTTGACGGCTGCGGCGGCCTGTCTGTCGCTGACGCTGGCCTGCACCGGGCAGATCGGCGGGTCAGCGGGAGGCCCCGGGCCCGCGCCCGTCACGGGAGGAGGAGGCGGCGGCACCACGGTCACCACACCCTTGACCTGCAGCGATCGCGTCACGGACATCGACGTCACGCCGCTGCGGCGCCTCACCAACGCCGAGTACGTGAACACCGTCTCCGATCTGCTGGGTGACGTCACCAGCCTCAACCTGGCCTTCGCCG
>DATLVT010000054.1:0-2412 GCA_035577105.1 Polyangia bacterium | reverse complement strand
AACCCCCGGCGACAGAGGCGCGCGCATGGATCCGGCCAGTTGCGGGTGAACCATTGTCCGCACCGCGGACCGGCGGCGTATCCACAGACGTATCGGATACGGGCCGGCGTCGTTCGAATACCGATTCCGGTAAATCGATCGCACCGCTTTTTTTCGCTTATTTCCCTTGGCAGCCAGACAACGGATCGCCGAGTATTGAGCGGTCATCCTTCCGCGAATCGGATCGCGCACGCGCCCCCCTCGACGCGTTGGAGGAGGAAAGAATGGTTTCGAAAGAGACTGATCCGAGCATTGACCTTCGGCGCCTGGAGGCGAGTGGGCTCAAGAGACCGGTGCTGATTTGCCTGGGCGGAGGTGGCACCGCCGGCGCGCCCATGGCGGCCGCGCTGATCGAAGTGGGACGCGGCATCGAGCTGGGTCGCGGGGCGGCGCCGCCGGGCGCGCTGCGGTTTCAAACCAACGATCCGATGATGTCACGGCGCCACGCCGAGCTGTCGGTCCGGCTGGACGGCACCGTGCTGGTGCGCGATCTGGAGAGCAGCAACGGCACCTGGGTCGACGGCGTCCGCGTGTACGGACAAACGGTGCTGCGCGACGGTGCGGTGGTCTTTGCCGGCGCGCACGTCTTCGTCCACCGCTTGCTGACGATGGCGGATCGGATCGCCATCGAAGAAGAAATGACGGCGCCGTTTGCCCCCTACCCGACGGTGTCGCCGGCCACGGCGCGCCTGATCCAGCAGATGCGGCAGCTGGCGCAATCGGATCTGGACCTGCTGCTGGGCGGCGAGACCGGCGTGGGCAAGGAGGTCTATGCCCAGGCCATCCACCGGGCCAGCGGGCGCAAGGGATCGTTCGTCGCCATCAACTGCGCGGCGCTGCCGGAGGCGCTGATCGAAAGCGAGCTGTTCGGGTACGCCAAGGGCGCCCATTCCATGGCCGATCAGAGCAAACCCGGGCTTCTGGAGCAGGCCGACGGCGGCACGCTGTTTCTCGACGAGATCGGCGACATGCCGGGCGTGGCCCAGTCAAAGCTGCTGCGCTTTCTGCAGGACGGGTCGTTCGTGCCGCTGGGCGCGGTGCGACCCAGGCGGGTCGAGGTGCGGGTCATCGCGGCCACGCGGCGGGCCATCACGGATGTCGGGCACGGGCTGCGCGTCGATCTGGCGGCGCGCCTAGGCCCGCAGGCGCTGGTCATCCCGCCGCTGCGCGATCGGCTGGAGGACGTCGCGCCACTGGCGTGCGGCTTTCTGCGGGCGCGCAACGCGGTCCTGGAGCCGCAGGCGTGGCGCGCCCTGTTCTTGCACCGCTGGCCCGGCAACGTGCGCGAGCTGCAAAAGACCCTGCGCTTTGCCACGGTGGTGGCAGGGGCGTCGCCCAGCATCGGGTTCGAGCACTTGCCGCCCGGCATGTCGCCGGTGGCGGCGGTTCCGAATGCGATGGCGGTCGGGGCATCGTCGGGTTCCGCGGGATCTTCGGCGACCATCACGCTGGGCGCCGTCAGTCGGACGCTGCGCCCGGAACGTCCCACCCGGCAGGCGCTGGTCGAGCTGCTGAAACGACACGGCGGCGACGTCGCCTCCATGGCGCGCACCATGGGGCGGCAACGCACGCTGGTCTGGCGCTGGCTGCGGCAGGACGGAGTGGATCCGCAGGTCTATCGCGCGGGCGATCCCGTTGAAGACACCGAGGTGCAAAGCGAGGACGCCGAGCCGAGGGGCCCGCGCCCGCCCGAAGAGACGCTTCCCTTCCAGTCGGTGAAAGGGCGGTACACTGGCGAGGCTTAGTAAATGAGCGAAGCAAGAATGGGCGAAACTCAAATGGGCGAAGCGTAATGATTGTTGCCACGTGCCTTCGTGAAACGGTTCGAAGACTCTTTTTCAGCGCCTCGGTCCTCCTCGTCTTGGGTGCGCTCAGCGGTGCGTGTCAGGAGGGGACCCCGAGCAGCGGCAGCGAAGGTGGTGCCGGCGACATGGGCGGGACCGGCGGCGCAGCGCCCAAGGACAATACCGCTGTCACCTCCGCGGATGACTGCTTCTACGACGGCAGCCGAGGACTGGGCGGGTCCGACTTTGTCTTCTGCCACACCGTCACAGTGGGGTTCGAACCCGCACTGGATTTACAAGATACGATCATGCTGTCGACCGACATCCGCCAGGACGTGCCCGTCGAGGATTCGCACCTGAACACGGAAGACGCCTGGAAGGACATCAGCGGGCAAAAGGTCACGGCTTTGTACGCGGATTTCCAGGGGCGCACCCCTGCGACGCCGACGCCCTACCCCGCTACAGCCACGGTTCGGGTGACCAAAGCGGATGGCGCCACCACCGAGAAGACCTTCTCCAGCTTCCACTACCGATGCGTGGCCCGAACCAGCGACGACTGGTGCTGGGAGGCCGAACCGGTGATGTTTTC
>DATLVT010000053.1:0-32958 GCA_035577105.1 Polyangia bacterium | reverse complement strand
CGTCATCCGCAGCGAGGCGGACATCGCCCGCATCGCCGGGGCTGCTTTCGGCCCCAACCGCCACACCATCTTCTCGGCGCACCAGATGGGCGGCTGCCCCATGGGCGACGATCGGCGAACCTCCGTGGTCAACGCCCGCGGCAAGCACCACGAGTTCGAAAACTTGTGGATCACCGACGGCTCCGTGTTCCCCACCAGCCTGGGCGTCAACCCGCAGCTTTCCGTCTATGCCCACGCCCGCCTGTTCGCCACCGAGATCGCCCGCGGAGGATAGTCGTCACGGGCGCGCGCAGCGCGGATCGTTGCCGTCGGCGCCGATGCAGACGGCGCAGCTATAGCGAAGCGGGGCGTTGCTGGGCGGACCGGCGGAGCCCCAGTCGACTTTGATCTCCATCGATTCCGGCGAGGCGGGCGCCGGACACTTGGTGGGGTTGGCCTGCACCGACCAGCAGGGGGGCGCATTTCCGTTGCGCTCGCAGGCCGGGATCACCGTCTCGGCCGACGGGGCGGCGCCCGAAGATGCGGGCCGGGCGACGACGCAGTCGGCCTGCACGCCCGGCTGCGCGGTGTCGCTGTCGACCAGGCGGCCATCGATGCACAGGTTCCGGGACGGGGCGATGATGATGGCGATGTCGCGCATGACCTGGGCGAACGTGTCCGTGCAGATGCTGCGGGTGATCCCGTTTGCCCCGAAGGCCTTGGTGAACTGCTGCAGGCGCACCGCCGGATCGGCCGTTCCGTTGGCCGACGAACAGGCCGGCTTGATCTTGACGTAGCGCTCGTTGGCGCCGCTCAGCTCGTTGGGCGCGCTCAGCTCGGTTCCGTAGGGCATGTTCGGACCGGTGATGGTGGCCACCACCAGATCGCTGGCGTTTGGTTTCAGCGAATGAAAAAACTTCACCATGTCGCCCACCGGGATCAGCCGGGTTGACGGCGTCTCGTTGGATTCGCAGTCTTGCAGCGTGACGTCCACCTTGCGCGGCGGCGGGCTGCCCCCGCAGAGGTGACCAAACTCGTTGCAGCGATAGCTCTCCAGGGCGCCGTAACGGTCGGTCAGCTTGTCGCGTTCGCCGGTGAACAGATCGGTGTCGGGCGGCGCCGAGCAATCATCCTCGTCGCTGATCAGCACCACGCCCAGCCGGGCGTCGGCCCGCAGAAAGCCGGCGTTCTCCGCCGGCATGGGCGTGGTGGGGTCGCCGCCCAGCGCCCGGCGCAGCGACGCCAGCTGGTGCTCCAGTCCGCAGCCGTTGGTCCCCAGCTCGGCGATGCAGGAGAAGACGTCCTCGATCGGACCGTCGAAGTTGTTGCCGCCCGGTCCCGCGATGATGAACGACCCGCGCGGCAGCGCCTTGCAGGCGCCGTGATTCCCCCGCGGCTGGTGCTGGAAGGTGCCGTTGTCCCCGCCCGCCTTGCAGACGGTGGCCTGGTCTCCCGCGCCCAGATCGCTGGAGATCACACCGATGTGGACGTCCAGGGTGCCGGCCGGCGTGGCGTTCTGTAGCTCTTGCATGAAGGCCGGAAAGTTCCGGATCAGGTTGGTCTGCTCCTCGATCATCGAGGGCGAGTTGTCGATCATGAAGACGACGTCCAGCTTGCTGCTGGGGTTGATGGTGGTGAACTTCGTTATCTGCCGGCTGGGGAAAGGAGCCGGAGGGGCCAGGGGGTGATCCTGACAGGCCCACACCGTGGTGAGCGCCGCGATGGGCAGCAGCAACCGGAACAATCGCCATGACAGTGACTGGGTCATTGTGTCCTCCCGAGAGCGTGGGGCTCTCATCGGGTAGTCCACAGTGAGCACAAGATCTGGTCAGGTATTTTGGGCCGACTCTCGGACGCTCTTTAAAAG
Source organism: Polyangia bacterium (assembly GCA_035577105.1). Classification (GTDB taxonomy): domain Bacteria; phylum Myxococcota_A; class Polyangia; order Fen-1088; family Fen-1088; genus DATKEU01. The sequence goes on along the minus strand of DATLVT010000053.1, from coordinate 31,112 downwards.
AGGCGTTCGATACCCAAAGACGCCAGAAATGAGGGGTCGGCGCCCCTGGCCCGCTGCCAGCCCACCGCGAACGACGGATAGGGAAAAGCAACGACGGCCTGAAGGTCGGCGAAGACGATGAAACCGTCGGTCAGGACAAAGGCAGCGCCGCCGCCCGCCGTCAGGATCGCCGTCCACAGCGCGGAGGTGGTGCCGACATAGCCGGTCTGGGGCTCGGCGATTCCGCGGGCGACCACGTGATAGGCGCCTGCCCCCAGAGAGATGCGCGGCTGCAGCCGGGCCCAGGTCCGGAACCGCAACCCGGCCTGCGCGGCGGCCAGCTCCTGGCGAACCGCCACCTTGCCGTCGTCGAAATGAAGCTCGGCGGCCAGCGACGGTGCCGCCACCAGAACCGCCACGGTCAATCCCGGCCAGCGCAGGCCGGAGTACCCGCCACGCAGCACCAGACCATAAGCGGTCCCCAGTCCGTCCCGACTGTCCAGGATCGCCCCGCCAACGCCGGCGAACCAGCCCACGCCGCCAACGACCGCCGTCTCTCGCCGGGGTAATTCAAAGTCGTACGAGATCGCCGGCGGCGCGGAGACAGGCGCCGTCGCCGGCGCCGGACCGCTGGCCTGCAGCAACGCCGATCGCACCAGCTCGGCCGCACGCACCGCCAGGGTCGGGGGATCGTCGTGATCGGCGGAGTCAGCGCCCACCGCCAGGCGCAGCACCAGGGGCGCCGCCGCCGCCAGCGTGGCGACCTTGACCTCGGTGACGGTCTGGTCGCCATCACGCTCGGTGGTCACCACCGCGCGCTGGCCGTCGCCCGGCGGCGGCGCCGCCCCGACATCCCTGTCCCGGCAGTCGGCGGCCCTCGGGCAATCGACGATGGCCGCGTCGATGCCGGCGGCGATCAATTCGGCGCGGGTGCGGTTGGTGATCTCCAGGATGATCGCGTCGGCGCCTTCCGAGCGAATGACGTTGACGTGCGCCGGACGTGCCGCCGAGGACCGTGGCACCACGGCCATGAGCAAACATCCGGCCACCACCGCGGCCGCGCGGGCCGCCAGCATCATGGCGGCGCGCCGTCCCTGATCGCCCGGGCCGAGCCTGCATAGGCCCCCGACGGAAAGCGCCCCAGGTATTCTCGCGCGACGACGACGGCCGCCGCTGTCTCCCCGTTTGCCCGCATGACCAGCATCTTGCGACCAAGAGCCTCGTCCGCGTAGGAACCTTGCGGCGCTTCGGTCAGATAGGTCTCGTACCAGTCCAGCGCCGCGCCCGGCGGCTGGCCTGACTCTTCCGCCAAACGCCCCAGCAGAAAGGCCGCCCGGCGCGCCGTGGAAGAACCCGCGAACCGACGCCGCTGCGCCAGCAGCGCGTCGCGAGCCAGCGTCGATCGGCCGGCGTAACGGGCGGCGTCCGCCAGCGACGCCAACCGATCTTCCGGCAAGCTGCGTAGACACTGGGCGGTGCCCTGCTCCTCCGCTTCATCCAGGACCGAACGAAAGTCGCCGCTCGCCACGCGCTGACGCCAGGTCGCCCCCAGATTGCCGCCCAGCCCCGGCGTCGCGCTGGCAACCACGCGCGCGCGGCTCACCCGAGGCGGTGCAGCGGCCGGTACGCCGCCCGACGTCGCCGAAGCCGATGCCGATGCCGATGCCGATACCGACGACGACGTCGCCGCCGCGGCCGGCGCCGCCGGTGGCACCGCGGGCAGCGACGGCGCAGGCGCCGCCTCGGGCCTTGCCACGGTCACCGGCGCGGGCAGCGCACGCGCCAGCGCCTGCGCGGCCGCCGTCGTCTCCTCCGCCGCGCGTTCCACCCGCATCACCTGTTGATTGGGCCGCGCCTGAAATTTTTCGCCGGCGCGCAGGGTGACCCCCTCGCCGGTCAGCGGCCCGCGCACCCTGACGCTGCCGGCGATCAGATGAACCTCGAACAGGTCTTCGTCGCCCGACCAGTGCACGTCGAACATCGTGCCGGTGACCTGAACGGTGAACGGCCCGGCCTCGACGGTCCAGCGCGCACGGGGGCGATGGACGACGGCGACGTGGGCGCGTCCTTCTTCCAGTCGCAGGCGCGCGCCCCGCCGGTCGGTCGACACCACGAGAGCGCGGCTGCCCGGCCCCAGGTCGACCTTGGTCCCTTCCGAGAATCGTAGCGCCGCGGGCGCCGATCCCACCCCCGACACGTACCCGTCGCCACCCAGCGCCGCGCCATCCACAGCAAAGGTCACCCGTGGCGGCTGCGCCCGCTGCCACACCACCGCCAACACCCCCGCCGCCATCGCGCCGGCCAGACCCAAGGTCAGCCAGACGCGGCGGGCGCGCGGCCGCGGCGAGGCGCCATGCTCCAGGCCGCGCCGCAATCGTTCCCAGCGGCCGCTGACCGCCGACGGATCGCTGGAGCGATCACTCTCGTCGTCCGTCCAGCGCGTCGCCAGCGCCGACAGAGGCTGCAGCGCAGACGGCCGCTCGGACGGCGGGCGCCGGGACGACCCGTCGCTCATGGCGTCGCCTCATCGGGTTGATGCTCTTGCAGATAGGCCTTCAACACCGGATCGCGCTCGCAAAGGGCGGTGATCCGCCGCGTGGCCCGACCCAGACGGCGCTGCGCCGTCGACACCGACAGGCCGTGATGCGCCGCCACCTCCGCCAGCGGCCACCCATCAATGGTCCGCGCGATGAACAGCGAGCGTCCCTCCGCGCCCAGGCGATCCAGCACGCGATAGAAGCGGCGAAGGACGTGGCGCGCATCGGCGTCCGGTTCGGGCGCCTCCGGCTCGGGCAGCTGGCCGTCGTCGGTCAGATGAAACAGGCGGTGCAACCAGCGCGACCGGCGTTCGCGCCGGCAGACGCGCACGCAGATGCCGAACAGGAAACTGCGCAGGGCCTCGGGGTCGCGCAGGTGCGGCACGGAGGCGAAGAAGCGCAGGAAAACCTCTTGCGAAAGATCCTCGATCTCTCGATCCGGCCCCATCAACCGCCGCAGCGTCCGGTCAACGTCGGGGTGCAGCCGGGACCAGGTGGCAAACTGGGCCTGCGTCTCACCGCGGACCAGGGCCCGTACGATGTCGACGGCCCGCTCCGGGGCCAACGCTGCTTGCCCTGGCTGGCTTCCAACCAGCTTCAGGTGGGGAACGGTCAGACGGGGAACAGCCATGCGTTCATTCTGTTAGTCCCTATCCGGCGAAAAACTGGTCACCTTTTTTTCATCGTCCGCCGCGTCCCGCCAGGCGCCGGGCAGCGCGCCGGCCATCTAGAAGGGCGCGGCCGTATAGCCAGCGGCCACGGTCAGGTTGTCGAAACGGGCCGCCGACGGCGCTTGGGGGGCCCAGGTCAGCTTGGGATAGGACGTCGCCGTGGTTTGCCCGGCACAAAGCTTGTCAAAGGCGTCCTGGGTCAGGCCCGCGGGATCCTTGGGTAACTTTGCCGGGACGACGTTGGTCAGCGTGCTCTGGGTGGCGTCAATGCAGGTGAGGCGCTTGGTTTCGTTGCCACCGAAGAACGTGCTGAAAAAGATGGCGTTCACCCAGGCGTCCTTGGAATCAGGGACGGCGGTGGGACATTTACCGTCGCACTCATCGCGCAAGGCCACGTTCGGAAGAACCAGCAGGCGTCTGATGGCGCCGTCGGATGTCTTCACGGCCAGGCTGACCTCGCCGTTCCCGGAGCTCACCTGGGGAGAGCCCCCCGCGTCCAGGAGCGGGTTCCCCTGGGCGTCCACCACATATTTGACGCTATTGTTGTCGTTCATGCGCACCGACAGCCGGACGCGGTACCAGACGCCGGTCTTGAATCGAAAGGCGTCCCCGGCAGGAATGGTCCCGGGCAATTCGGACGGCGGATCACCGGCCGTCTGGTCCAGCGTCATCTCCACCGCACAGCTTCCCGACGGTCGCGTCTGATCGGACGAAAACAGGGTCAGCCGACCGTTGGCCCGCCACATCAGGCGCTCGCTCCAGTTCAGCGGCTGGCGACTGGTGGCGCCGTCGTCGGTGCATCCGCTGTCAAAGCCGGCCGCCGCCAGCCCCGGCAGTTTGCCCCCCTTGCCAAAATCAAAACCCGGCTCGAAAAAAAGATCATAGGTCAGCGTGTAGGCCTTGTTCGGCTTGGCGGTGGCGCTGGCATCGCTGGTGCCGCTGATGTTGCCGACGATGTTGATGTTGGCCTGAATCACCTCGGTGGCGGTGTTGGTGTGGTCGGCGTCGGAACCTGCCCAGATGACGTTGCCGCCGCTGCTGATCAGCGCGGGCGCTGACGAGGGCTGCTTGTGGATGCCGTCCGCGTGCCGATAGACGACGCGAAAGCAGTTCGAGCCGTCGGGACCGCAGCCCGCCGTCACCTGGGCATTCTCCGGATGCGCCTTGATCTTCCCGCTGTCGAGGTTGGCATTCCACAGTCCCGGCGTCAGCGCGTTGAACGTCTGCTGATAGACGATCGGCCCCGCCGTGCCACCGGCTGCCGAGGTGTCGCCCGGTGCTCCATCGCCGGGATGCACGTCGACGCTGGCGCCGCCGCTGCCGGCATCGCGGCCACCGCTGACATTGCCGGCATCGGCACGCACGATCTGTCCGCCGGTTCCCGCGCCACCGGACCCGACGCCGCCGGACCCGACACCGCCCGTGACCACCCCGCCGGCGCCGCTGTCATCCAGCGCTGCCCCGCCCGTGCCGCTCCCGAGGACAGCGCCGCCGCTCCCTGGCCCCGCCGCGTCGATCAGGCCAATGGCGCCGCCGCTGCCTCCCGGTGCGCCGGGCTTGATGCCGGTGAATGACTCCGCCGAGCAGCCGACGACCAGAGCGCCCATCATGGCGGCCAAGATCCATGGCACACCGACGCCGCACACGCCTCCACCATGAAAACGGATTGGAGACATTCCCGCGCTCCTTCGCTGTCAGAATCCAGGCGCCGCGAAAGATCGATGCGCCCGTCCAGATAAACACCGGCCCGGCCGGTTGTGGGAAAGGAGCGCCCGCCCGTCGCGGACCGTCGACGCCCGCTAGCGTTTTTCCAGCGACGCGCCGACAGCCTCGGGGGCGCCCACGGTCGTGGGCACGCCGGGGGCGCCGGCGTCGCCCCACATCAACGGTCCCTCGCCTGACGCGCGCTTGCGGGCGATGTCCTGTTGCGCGCCGACGGCGGCGCGCGTACGGGGGGCGTCGGCGGCACCGGCCGCCCAGGTGGCCAGGATGGCCTCCGCGGCCTGGCGCACCTCTGGCTTGACGTCATAGACCGCCACGTGACGGAGCACCGGAATGGATTCGACGTCGCCGATCTTCTCCAGCGCGTCGAGAAGGTGCAGACGTCCCGTGGGTGCCGCCGTGTGCAGCGCGGTTTCAATCTGGGGGACGGCCTTGCGCCCGTAGGCCGCCAGTCGCTGCATCGCCGGCGGCACCAGCGCGTCGTTGCGCCGGGTCAACAGGTTGATCTCGTCGCCGATGTCGCGGTGGGAGCCGTCCTCGCACGACGCCAGGAACAACGTCGCCCAGAGACCGACGACCGCTAGGCGGCGCTGACGCATGGCCCGCCCCGGCGGGTGTTGCGATCGATAGCCTTGGCCACCGGGTCAGCGGGCGGGGCCAGCACATTGACGGCGCCCGACGCGGCGAACGCCCGCAGCCCGTCGAAGAATGACTCCCCTAGATCCAGCAGCGCGGCGGGGTGGGGACTGTCAAAGCTGCGGTGCCGCAGCTGCGAGCCGCCATGGAGACCGCGCGAGTACCAGGCCAGCGTCTTGCGCAGCTCGTGGATGCGCATCCTCTCCGGGCTGTGCGCCAGCACCAGGTCGGCGTGGCGGCGCCACACCGCGCGGCGTTCATCCAGCGTGGGCGGCCCCGGATCCGGGGCGCCATTCTCCAGCGCCACCAGCGAGCGAAAGAGCCAGGGGTTGCCCATCGCGCCGCGGCCGATCATCACGCCGTCGCAGCCGGTCGCCGTCTTCATGCGCAGGTAAGCCTCGACGTCCTTCACGTCGCCGTTGCCGATCACCGGAACGTGAGCAGGCAACGCCGCTCGCACCGCGGCGATCGGTTCAAGGCGCGCCGAGCCCGAGAACCCCTGGGCGCGCGTGCGCCCGTGCACGGTGATCATCGCCGCGCCCTGCTCGACCAGCATGCTGGCGAACGAGGCCGCGTTCAGCGACGATTCATCCCAGCCGGCCCGATGCTTGACGGTGACCGGAATCTGCGCCGGGACCGCCCGCCGCACCGCCTGCACCAGGGCCGCCGCCAGCGCCGGCTCGCGCATCAGCGCAGAGCCGCAGGCGCCGGCTGTGACCTTCTTGGCCGGACAGCCCATGTTGATGTCGACGATCGAGGCGCCCACGTCGACGGCCATTTGCGCCGCGCGGGCCAGCGCCTCGGGTTCGCGCCCGAAGATCTGCACCGCAAAGCGTCGGCCGCCCAGGCTGGGCCACATCCGCCCCACGGCCTTGGCGGCGCCCCGGGTGAGGGCCTCGGCCGACAAGAACTCCGTGAACGTCAGCGCCGCCCCCAGCTCTTCGCAGATGGTGCGGAACGGAAGATCCGTCACCGCCTCCATGGGAGCCAGCAAGACTGCCGGGGAAAATTCCAGGGCACCAACGCGCATTGCGCCGGGCAGAATAGCATCTTGCCCCCGGGAACACCTGCCCCCCGACCGCGCCGCCCGCCTCCCGCCCGGCGGTGGGGTTCACCGCCGGGGGCGCGTTCGTAAAAGACCGCCGCCGCCTCCCGCCCGGCGGTGGGGTTCACCGCCGGGGGCGCATTCGCGCCTAGTGCTGGAAGCTGATTCCGTGAGACATGCCCACAGAGATGCTTCCTTTTGGAGCGATCCGCGGCATCTGATCCTCGGACGGCTCCAGGCCGCGACTCCTCACCTCGCTGCCTCCCAGATCACTCGCCGGCGCCATTTTCAGGGCAAGGCGCCCGGATCCGGCCTCCCCGTCTCCCACGCTCAACAACGAACAGACATAAATAAGATAGGTCAGCATTTCATCGGCCTCTTAGTCCGCCCCGGTTCCCCCAGCCCCCGATCGAGAGTTCCACCGCCCGCCCCCCAATCCACCCATGAAAGGACCTCGCCCGGATTCCCACCACCTGTTCACGCCCGACCCCGCCGTGCCTCCCAGCTCCGCCCCCGCCCCCGTCCCGTTCCAAAATCCCGCCCTCTGCCCCCGCCCGCCGACCTCACCCGCGCCCACCCTCTGGCACCCTTCCCCACCGCAAAGGGCCTCTCGATCTCAGTGTTTACTCTGATGCCCGGCGGTCTTCTAACATGTTTTCCAAAAACGAGTCAACAAAAATGAATTCGACTATTTTTTGTCGCTGTCTCTCGATTCGTCGGGGGATTTTCGGGATTTGTTGTTTCGACATTGTTTCGTCGGCATTCCGATCTCGTTGTGCTCTGCTCGCTGTCACAGTCCTGTTACAAACGCCGACGACCCACAACAATCATTCCCAATAACGCAAAACGGACGAAGTTGTTTCAACGAAAATTTCACAAAAACAGCGGCAGGACACTGATCGCGGCAATGATCGTCGCGGTGATCATGGTCACCAGTATTGATTGTCGACGCGGCAATCCACCGACATCGGCAGCGCTGTCGTCGTCTGTCGGCAAACTGGCCCGGGTGATCGATCCATGGACCTGGCCGCGCGCACAGAACGCCACCGACTGGCAAAAGGCCAGCGAGGATGTGGGCCCGTTCGAGACGTCCACCGACGGGGACGCTGCTCGGCCCGTGAACACCAACGCCGACTACTGGACGCGTCTGGTCGGAATTGCCTGGCAGCGCGACGTCGACATCGATTTCGACGACGAGCCGGTCGATCTGGACGGCGACGGACTGGCCGACACCCGCCTGACCCGCCACATTCACGCCCCGGGCGGTGTCCTGGCCAACCCGGCCATCTTTGGCCTGGTTGCCACGCCCGACGATCCGCGCGGTCGCGTCGGAAAAATTTCGGTTTCCACCGGTTTCTCGGGGCTGCGTCAGCCCCTGGACGTCGATGGACGGCCGACCGGACAGATCGGGATGACCTGCTTTCTGTGTCACAGCGCAGAAAACCCCACCGACGGCAGCGTCGTCGCTGGTCTGGCCGCCGTCCGCTTCGATTACGGACTGCTGCTGGCGACGGCGCGGGTGCTGGATGACACCGACGCCGCCAGCGTCGCCGATCGACGCGCCCATCGGTTTCCGTCGGGGCGCACCGTGCGCGCGCGCCTGCTGCTGGCGGGGCCGGGCCGCCAGGATCTCACCGGCGAGTTCGGGCTGGACGTGACGGTGCCTGGTTTCCATTCGGCCTCGTATCAGGGCGCCGGACGCCTTCGCCAGCGGCCCGGCGGCGTGGTCAATCCGATCAGTGTTCCGCCGGCGCTGTTCACGGCGGGCCTCACTCTGCAGAACTGGTCAGGCTCAGAGAACAGTGGCGGCCCCTGGTTGGAGCGATTGCTCGCCGCCGCCCGACAACCGGAACGCGAAACGGTGGTGGCGTTCCAGCTGGACGCCACCGATCGGACGCTGGCCCGGCGCGCGCTGTTGCTGGATCTGCGTAACCTGGGAACGCTGGGGCTGCAGCACGACGCCTGGCCGGCGCTGTGGTGGGCGGATGCGCTCTATGGCCGCGCCACCATCGGTGCCGCCGAGCTGACGGCCATCCCGGCGATGTTCGCGGTGACGGCCGTGCGCCACACCTTGACGGCCGCGGAGGCGGCGTTGCGTCGCCCGGCCGGAGATGCCGCCAGCATCGAACGCGGGCGGGCCATCTTTGCCGAGCGAACGGTCGGGGTGATCGCCAACCGCCGGATCTTGAAGACCGTGCCCGATGTCTATTCGGAAACGACAACGAATCTTGACGGCCCTCTGGGAGTCACGATCCTGTCTCCCCTTGATCCGTCGCAGGGACTGTCGGCGAAACTTCCCGTTCGTTGCGCCGACTGTCACAGTGCCGCGCCCCTGCAACAAAGAGTGTCTCTGGCCGACCACCCGCCGCCGCTGGGGCGTTGCACGCACTGTCATCGCGACCACCCAGCGGACGATGATGGCGGCGCCCCGGTCTCCATCGCCCGGTTGCTACCGGCACCGCCCGTACGCGCCGCAGCCGAGGTGGCGGTCTGCATGCGCTGCCACAAGCAACACCGTGATTTCGGGCCGCTGGCCTATTCGTCCAGCCAGCTCCTTCCTTTTGACGCCGACGGCGACGGCAACGCGCAGGGGGACGATGCCGACGACCTGGCGGCCGGCGGCATCGGGACAGAGTCGTTGCTGGCCTTCGACGTGCCGCGACCGCAACGCCCGGGCGGGCGGTTCACCGTCGACGTGCCGGTGATCAAAGATCCGCGCCGGGCCGGGCCGGTGACAACGGTGCGCATGGGCGTGCCCTGGGTGCGGGTGGCGCCGCTGCGGGCGCTGTTCGCCACGGCGCCTTACCTGCACAACGGCTCGGTGCCGACGCTGCGGGCGCTGCTGGAGCCGGCCAGCCACCGCCCGCTCAGCTTTCCGCTGGGCGGGGCCGGGTTCGTCTTTGACACGCGCCTGCCCGGCAACCGCAACGTCGGGCACGAATTCGGGACCGGCCTGTCGCCGGGCGAAAAAGAGGATCTGGTCGCGTTCCTGCGCAGCCTTTGAATACGGCCCGCCCAGCTTACTTGGCGTAGTCGGTGGCGCGCGTCTCGCGGATGACCGCCACCTTGATCTGTCCTGGATAGGACAGCTCCGCTTCAACCCGGCGGGCGATGTCCTTGGACAGCAGGCGGGCCTGCTGGTCGCTGACCCGAGAGTTCTCGACGATGACCCGCACCTCGCGGCCGGCCTGGATGGCGAAGGCCCGCTCGACGCCCGGGAAGCTGGTGGCGATCTTCTCCAGGTCGAACAGGCGCTGGACGTATGACTCCAGCATCTCGCGGCGCGCACCCGGGCGCTGGCTGGACAGCACGTTGGCGGCGTCGACCAGGTGATCCAGCACGTCGGTGGGCGCCACGTCGCCGTGGTGTGCTTCGATGGCGTGACAGACGCGCGGCGGCTCGCCGTACTTCTTGGCCACCGAGGCGCCCACCACGGCGTGCGCGCCTTCGATCTCCTGGTCAATGGCCTTGCCGATGTCGTGCAGCAGGCCGGCCCGGCGCGCGGTCTTGACCGGCAGCCCCAGCTCGGCGGCCATGGCGCCGGCCAGAAAACCGACCTCGATGGCGTGCTGAAGCAGGTTCTGGGCGTTGCTGGACCGGAACTTCAGCTTGCCGATCAACCGTATCAACTCGGGGTGCATGCGCCCCAGGCCCAGGTCGAAGGCGGCCTGCTCGCCCGCTTCCTTGCACTGCTGTTCAATCTCCTGGGTAGCCTTCTCGACCATCTCCTCGATGCGCGTCGGGTGAATGCGTCCGTCGGCGATGAGGCGGGTCAGGGCGATGCGGGCGATCTCGCGGCGCACCGGATTGAAGCACGAGATGACCACGGCGTCGGGCGTGTCGTCGATGATGAGGTCGATGCCGGTGGCCGCCTCCAGGGCGCGGACGTTGCGTCCCTCGCGCCCGATGATGCGCCCCTTCATGTCGTCGGAGGGCAACGGCACGGTCGCCACCGTCCGCTCGGCCACGAACTCGCCGGCATAGCGCTGGATGGCCGCCGAGATGATCATCTTGGACTTCTCTTCGGCGACCAGGCGCGCCTCGTCCTCGATCTTCTTGACGTCGTCGGCGATCGACCGGCGCGCCTCGTCGCGCAGCTCGGACAGCAATTGATTGCGCGCCTCGGCCGCGGTCATGCCGGCGATCTTCTCCATGCGGGCCTTGGCCTCGGCCGCTTGATTGGCCGCGCTGCGGGCCGACGCCTCGGCGGCCGACTCGCGCCCGGTGATCTGCTTTTCCTGGCGCCGCAGATCTTCTTCCTGCTGGCGCAGCTCGCGCTCGCTCTTTTCCAGGCCCCGTTCGCGCGTGGCCAGATCGCCCTGACGCTTTTCCAGCTCGACCTGGCGCGCTTTCAATTCGGCGTCGACGTCGGCGCGGGCCTTCTGCGCCTGCTCCTTGGCGTCCAGGGCGGCCTGGCGCTTCAGCGACTCGGCCTCGGACTTGGCGGCCTCGATCAGCCGGCGCTTCTCGTCTTCGGACTGCGGCAGCGCCGCCGGGTGCAAAGACCGCCCCACCAGCAGCGCGGCCACGAACAGCACCACCAGCAAGGGAATGACCACGCCGATGGAGATCACGCGGTCACCCCGCAGCGGACGGCCCGCTGATCGGTGACCACCCAGTCGATCAGCACGTCGCCGGGTCCGGCCGGGCACCGGGGCACGATCTGAAAATCGTAGCCAAATCCGACCAGCAGGCCGCGCCCGCCGGGCACGCTGGAATCGACGGCCCGCAGGCGCGCCGCCGCCTCGTCGTAATAACCGCCGCCATAGCCCAGGCGCCGGCCGCCCAGATCAAAAGCCAGGCCCGGCACCAGCAGGAAGTCGATGGTCTCGACCGGCAGCTCGGGGCAGGAGGCGGCCGGCTGCAGCAGTCCGAAGGGGCCCGGCACCAGATCGGCGACGCCGTCGGCGCGGTGGAAACGGAGGCGCGGCGGCGTGGTTTCGACACGCGGGAAGACCACCACGGCCCCCCGGGCGCGCGCGTCGGCCAGCGCGGTGGCCGGATCGGCCTCGCCGCGGATGGAGAGAAAGCCGGCGATGGTGCGCGTGGCCGGGGCGCCAAACGCCGGCACGCTGGTCAGGCGCGCGGCGGCCATCCGCGACAGATGCTGGCTCTCGACGACGGGCAGCTGCTGGCGACGCTCCGCCATCGCCCGCCGGAGCGCGCGCTTTTCGTCTTGAAGCTGGTCTGAGGGTGAAGGAGCCATCTTGCAGCGATGGGCCCATCAGCACCAAGGAAGGTCAGATCGACGCGGGATTTTGTATGTGCGGAGGGAAGGACGGTCGCCTTGGGAAGGTCTTACGCTGAAACCCGAGCATCGAAATCGACGTTCGCTCGGAAGCAAACGGTTACCCAATTGGGGGTCGTCATAATCGCGCTTCTCGTTCCAGGTAGTCAAGCAGGGACTGACTCTTTTCACGAATGCTTTTCCGCAGTTCACCGGCCTGCCGGCGCTCGGCGAAAAGCTCCTCGGCGATCTGCAGCGCGGTCAGCACCGCCACCGCCTGGGTATCGGGGGTGCGCGATGACTTCTGGACCTCGCGCATCTTGGTGTCGACATAGGCGGCCAGCGCCTTGACCACGCGGTCGTCGTCGTCGCTCTTCAGGGCATACCGTGCGCCCGCGATCTGGACGGTGACGGAGCGCTTCACGCCCGGCAGTGTATCACGTGCCGCGCAAACCAGTGACGATCGGGGCCGGGGTGTCGGAGATGGCGACCTCGACGTCCTCTTCGATCTGGGGTCCCAGGGCGGTCAACTTGCCAACGGTGGCCAGCATGGCGTTCACGTCGTTCTGGAACTCGACCTCGCTGCGAATGTCGCCTTCGACTGTGAGGGCCCTGCGGATGTCCTGAACCGGACTGACCGCGACACGGGCCAGGGACCGCGCCGGATTGACGATGATTTTTGCGCGCCTCTTCATTTTTCGGTGCCTGTTTAGGGACGACGTGAAGAGGGCTGGTTGTTCCCAGCCATTCGACCGCCGACCTCCGACTTGCGACTTCCGACTTGCGAATATAGGGACGCCCGTCGCGCGAGGGAGCAGGCGCCCCATCAGGAAAGGGCTACCAGCCGGTCTTTTCTTCGTCTTTCTTGTCGGACTTCTTCTTCTTGTCGGCTTTGTCGGCCTTCTCTTCCTTCTTTGTGGGCTTGTCGTCGGCCAGAGCAGAACCTACCAGCGCGTTGGTCGAGAAACCGGCCAGAGCCATGGCGAAAATCAATCGGATTACGCGGTTCATCATGGGGAGCCTCCTTCAATCGGCATGGGCAATGGGAACAGAAGAACGGACGGTGACGGACGAAGACGGGACAGCGACGGGACGGTAGCAAACGCATCACAGCAGGTCCAGGAAGGCCCGAAGGCGCTGGATCTCCTCAGGATCAAAGAACCTTTGGGACGCGCCGGCCGGCCCTCCGTCATGCCAGAAGGCGTTCCCGTCGAACCGCGCCCGGGTCAGGACGGCGTCCAGATCCTGGGCGCTGCCGTTGGTGAAGTAGGGAAATTTTTTGTAAAGGCGCCGCAGGGACGGAACCCGGGCGCCGCTTTCGTGCACATAGGGGACAACGCCGGTCTGCCGGTACTCGGCGGCTCCCCAGACCAGGGGATCGGCGTCGGTCATGACCACCGCCTCCCACTGGGCAAAGGGGAGGCGCGACGCCGGGTCGTCGCTGGCCAGGCGGGCCTGGTGGCAGCTCTCGCAGCGGTCGCGGAACAGGGCCGCGCCTTGCCGTTCCCGCTCGGTGAAATGCCCGCCGGGCGTGACGGCAGGGTTGGGGGCGTGACCAAGACGCATCAGCGCGGTCATCAGCGCCTTGCGCAGGGCCAGCGGCGGCAGCGATGGGTCGGTCACGCCCAGCCAGCGCAGCCAGGGAAAATCGTCGACCCGAACCGTGAACCAGGGATCGTGGTCGCTCCTGGCGCCGGCCACCCGGAATTCGCTGTTGGCCACCACGGTCAGGTCGGGGTCAAGGGCCCGGGAAAAATGTGGGCGGTTGTTGAACAGGCCGCGCAGCGGTTTGGTGGTGGCGTGCACGTCGCCGCGGCCAGTGTGGTGGGTGCGACCGTCGCCGTACATTTCAAAGTGGCAGGTCTCGCAAGTGAACCGGCTCAGCGGTCCGTCCGATCGGTTCCAGGGCGCCATCAGCGTGGTGAACAGCAGCGCCTCGCCGACGCGGGCCGCGACGTCGGCTGAGGACGGGGAGGCGGTGGGCGGAGCGTCCATGGCCTGGCGCACCGGCACCACGCGCGGGCCGTCGGCGGCGGCGCTGGACGACGGGCTGACCCAGGCGTCCAGCAACGGGTCGGCGAAGACTAGCGTGCCGTCGGCGCGGGTCACCATGGACGTGGTTCCCGGCACCAGCTCCCGGGTGACGACGCTGGGCTGGGCGCGAAGGTCTTTGGCAAAAGTCAGGAATAACAGCGGCGACGTGGCATACCCAGTGACCGCCGCGCGCAGGCTGCCGTCGGGATCAAGGCGGCCGCTGACCACCTTCGGCGTCACCACGCCCAGCGCCGACAGGTTGGTCACTGACAGACGAACCGGCGGCGCCGGCGCGCGGGTGTCGACACGATAGACGGTCAAGAACGAATCGATGTAGCCGAAGGAGCCGCCCGTGCGATCCAGGGGGTGGTCCTCGACGCCGCCCACCAGCAGCAACAGGTGGTCGTCGTCGGGCGTGACGGCGTCGAACGACCAGAGGGGACCGTCGTGGCGCACGCGCGCCAGTTCCTGGCCGGGCGCGCCGTCCTTGCCGATGCGGAACACGACGATGGTGTGGTCCAGCAGGCAATCGACCAGCAAACGATTGCCGACGCGGGCCAGACGGAAGGGACCGTGACCGACGGCGATCGCGCCGGGGGTGGCGGCCAGACCGAGGGTGGGAGCCGGGTCTCCTGGTGAAAGGCGCAACGTCAGCAGGCGGCCGCCGATCTCGTCGGCGGCGTACAGGAGGCCGGCGCCGTCGCCGGCGACCAGATCGCGGACGGCCCGAACGCCGGTGGTCGCCGGCAGCGTCAACGTTCCGGTCGGCTGCAAACCGGCGGACGTGACCCGATAGCGAGCGATGACGGGCGTCAGTTCGGACGACACGAAGATGTCGCCGTTGTCGGCGACGGCCAGGCCGGTCGGGGCGCGCGGGGTGGCGGCGCGGCTGGTGACCCGCAGATCGGCGTCCAGCAGAACGACCTGGGCGGCGCCGCGCAGGATGGAGACAAGGCGCTGGGTCCCCGGGGCGCCGGGGAGCGCGCGCACGACGTAAGGATCGGGGCCGGTCACCGCGTCGCCGGTGGGCAGCGCGCGAAAGTCAGTCTGGCGGCGCAGGGCCTCCTCGAATTCGTGCAGCGGCAGCAGGCGCGCGTCGCCGGCGGTGTGCGCGCCGACGGCCGGCGCGGTCGCTGCGGACTCCGCCGCCGTGGGCGGCGCTGGCGTCGAAGAGGGACCGCCCCCCAGAACGGCGCCGGCGGTCGCCGACGCGGCCACGATGGCGGCCAGCGCCGCGATGGATTTGCCTGCTTTGACGATCGGGCGAGGCATCGACAGCAAGGATAACGTAACCCGACGAGCTATAGTTCCCTCCCCCGCATGTCCGATTCGTCTCCCCGCGACGCCGCCGATGCGCCGCCCGCTCCGACCGTCCCGGCCATCCCCGCCGAGGAACAGCGGCTGTTGCAGCGGGTCGGCGAGAGCCTGGCCCACGCCACCGCCGTCGCGCGCGCGCAGGGTCCGCGGCGGCCGGGCGCCCATTCGCCGGCGCGCGCCGACCAGGAGCTGATCGCGCTGCGCGACGAGATCGGCGAGGCGCGCCTGGAAGACGTGGCGGCGCTGGTGGCGCAGATGGAACGCATGCAGGGGATCTCGCTGCGGCGGGCGGAGGCGCAAAGCGTCCTGGTCGATCCCGCCTCGCCCTACTTTGGTCACCTGCGATTGCGCGAACAGCTGGAAGGCCGTCCCGCCATTGAACGGGACATCATGATCGGCCGCGCCACCTTCGTCGACGCGGCGGCGCGCGTGAACATCGTCGACTGGCGACACGCCCCCATCAGTCAGCTCTATTACCGGTACGAAGAGGGCAGCGATTTCGACGAACGGTTCGGCGAGCGCGACGTGCAGGGCGAGGTGCTGGCCCGGCGCACCGTCACCATCGACGGCGGCCAGCTGACGCGCGTCGCTTGCCCGCAGGGCGTGTGGAGCCGGCACGGCGGGCAGTGGTCGCGCGCCGACCTGACGGAGGCGGTGCTGGCGGGCGGCGAAGGGACGGCCACCCGCCCAGGCGGCGGCGCCGGCGGCGGGACCGCGCCGGCGCGCGGTGTGCTGGGCGCGGGGGCCACGCGCGCCCAGCGCCTGGATCGCCACCTGCCCGAGATCGCGGCGCTGATCGATCCGCGCCAGTTCGAGGTGATCACCGGTCGTAAATCGGGCGTCGTGGTCATCCAGGGCGGCGCCGGCAGCGGCAAGACCACCGTCGGTCTGCACCGGATCGCCTACCTGGCCTACGCCTATCCCGATCGCTTCCCGGCGCGGCAGATACTGGTCGTCACCTACGGCTCGGCGCTGGCGGCGTACATCAGCAAGGTGCTGCCCGCCCTGGGCGTCCCCGGCGTGGCGGTGATGACGTTTCAGGGCTGGGCGGAAAGGGAACTCCGCAAGGCCATCCCCTGGTTGACGGCCACCATCATCGACGACGCGCCGCCGGTGGTGACGCGCGTGAAGAGCCACCCGGGGCTGCTGCGCACGCTGGAGCAGCGGGTGGCGCAGGGCGGGCGGCGGCGAAACTCGCGCGCGGTGGTCGAGCTGTGGGCTGACCTGCTGACCGATCGCCCTGCCCTGCTGGCGGCGGTGGCCGGCGACGCGGAGGCGCCGCTGCCGGCCTCCGACGTCGAGGAAGCGCACCGGCTGATGGCCGAGCGCGTGGCGGCCGTGGTCACCGCCGGCGAACCGGTCGAGCGGCGGTCAGCGCGCGAGCCGGCCCCCGATGACGACGACGTGCGTGGCGACGTCGGGATCGACGGCGTCCGCGTCGACGACGAACGGCCCATCGTCGACCTGCAGGACATGGCCATCCTGCTGCGCGCCAGTCAGCTGTTGCGCGGGACCAAGCACCCGCTGGCGCACCTGTTCGTCGACGAGGCGCAAGACCTGTCACCCATGGAACTGGCCGTGCTGATCAACCAGACCACGGCCCAGCGCTCTGTCACGCTGGCCGGCGACACGGCCCAGCGGCTGTTTCTGGACAACGGGTTCGGTGACTGGCGATCGGTCCTGCAACAGCTGTCGCTGGCCGGTGACGCCGTCGCCATCGAGCCGCTGAAGATCGCCTATCGATCAACGCGCGAGATCATGCACGTGGCCCGCCACGCCATGGGGCCGCTGGCGGACGCGGAGCCGCCGCTGGCCCACCGCTCGGGCGCGCCGGTGGAGGCGCACCGCTTTCCCGGCACCGGCGCCGCCGTGGGGTTTCTGGCCGAGGCGCTGCGCCCGCTGTTCCAGAGCGAACCGCGCGCCACGGTGGCCGTGCTGTCGCGCCACCCGGAGCAGGCCGACCGTTATTTCGAAGGCCTGCGCCGCGCCGAGGTCCCGTCGCTGCGGCGGGTGCGGGCCCAGGACTTTGCCTTTCGCCCCGGCGTCGAGGTCAGCGAGATCCGCCAGGCCAAGGGGCTGGAGTTCGACTACGTCATCCTGGTCGACGTCAACGCCAGCACCTTCGGCCTCGACGATGAATCGCGTCACCTGTTTCACATCGGGGCGACGCGCGCCGCCCACCAGCTGTGGCTGATCGTCACCGCGGCGCCCAGCCTATTGCTGCCGCCGTCGCTGCGTCCGGGTTAGACTGAACGCCGCAACATGAGCGCGCCCGACGAGTCCGAAACCCTGAAGAAGCGAGTGGCCGAACGGCGAACCTTCGCCATCATCTCGCACCCGGACGCCGGGAAGACCACGCTGACCGAGAAGGTGCTGCTGTACGGTGGCGCGATTCACGTCGCCGGTTCGGTGAAGCAGAACCGCGGTCGGGCCGTCACCAGCGACTGGATGGAGCTGGAGCGGCAGCGCGGGATCTCCATCTCCACCAGCGTGCTGCAGTTCGTGTACGGCGGCTGCCGCATCAACCTGCTGGACACGCCCGGCCACAACGACTTCAGCGAGGACACCTATCGCACGCTGGCAGCCGCCGACTGCGCGGTCATGTTGATCGACAGCGTCAAGGGCGTCGAGCCACAGACCATCAAGCTGTTTCAGGTGTGCCGCCTGCGCGGCATCCCCATCATCACCTTCATCAACAAGATGGATCGGGGCGGGAAAGAGCCGCTGGATCTTCTGGACGAGATCGAACGCGTGCTGGGGATCCCGTGCAGCCCGGTGAACTGGCCCATCGGATCGGGGCAGTCGTTTTACGGGGTGTATGACCGCTGGGGCAAGGAGCTGCTGCATTTCGATCGTGGCGAGGGGGGATCGCGGCGCGCCGAGATGAGCACCGGCGCGCTGGAAGACGAGGACCTGCGGGCCACCATCGGCGAGACCCGCTACCGGCAGACGCTGGACGAGCTGAACCTGCTGGAGACGGCGGGCAACGCGTTCGAGCGCGAGGCGTTCCTGCGCGGGGCGGTCACGCCGGTCTTCTTCGGCAGCGCCATGACCAACTTTGGCGTCGAGCCATTCCTGGATCGCTTCGTGGATCTGGCGCCGGCGCCGCGGCCCCGGGTCACCTCGACGGGGATCCTGGCCGCTGACGACGCGCAGTTCAGCGGGTTCGTTTTCAAGATCCAGGCGAACATGGATTCCAACCACCGCGACCGGGTGGCCTTCCTGCGTGTCTGCTCGGGAAAGTTCACGCGCGGCATGGAGGTCCAGCACGTGCGCACCGGAAAGACGCTGGCCCTGACCCGCCCCCTGCATTTCATGGGGCAGGAGCGGACGCTGATCGACGAGGCGTTCTCCGGCGACATCATCGGCCTGTGGGACGGCGGCAACCTGCGCATCGGCGACACCCTCTGCCAGGGAGTCCCGCTGGAGTTCGAGGGCATCCCGCGGTTCTCGCCGGAGCACTTCGTTCGCGTCCGCCTGACCGATCCGTTGAAGCGCAAGCAGCTGAAGAAGGGTCTGGACCAGCTCTCGGAAGAAGGCGCCGTGCAGCTGTTCTTTGATCGTCACCGGCTGGAACGCGATCCGGTGCTGGGCGCCGTCGGCGTGCTGCAGTTCGAGGTGATCCAGCACCGGCTGAAATCCGAGTACAGCGTGAACGTTGGTTTCGACCGGCTGCCCTATCTGCACGCCCGCTGGATCGAAGGCGAGCCGGTGAACCTGGAAAAGTTCGAACGCCCGGGGTCGACGACGTCGGTGCTGGACGTGGAAGGCCGCCCGCTGGTCCTGTTCGCCAACGAGTGGAACATGCGCATGGCGGCCGAAGACAACCCGCACCTGAAGTTCATCGCGGCTGTGCAGCCGGGCCGGGTGGCCAAATCGGCGGCGTGAGGCGGCTTTAACAAGCTCGCTCAGGGAGCGATCGCCGAGGCCGTGGCCACGTCGTGACGGATCATCAGGCCAGCCGCCACCTGTTCCTGATGTCGACGGCGAGCCATCCTCAGCGCCGCCTCGGCGTCGGATTGAGCCTTGGCCAGGACCGCCTTCGCCTTCTCTGGATACTTCGGCAAGCGCTGCCCGTACTCGAACTCTGACTTCGCTTCCCGCAACAGGCGCGCGGCCTCGGGCGGCTCCGCATCGGCCCCCTCCGCCTGAGCTTCCCGGATCACCTCGGCGAAAGCCTGTCTTTGCCCCGCGGTCAAAACCGGTTTCGGCGGCGAGGTGGCGCAGCCGGTGAAGAGGACCAACAGCGAAAGCGATGCGAGCTTCATGGTCCGTGATGACTTCAAGCGGTATGCCAGGACCGGGATCTGGATTCCGTCCGCCCGGACGCCCGCTTTGCCGCGCGGCGCGTTCTGTCGCGCGCGCCCAGCGCCCACGTATTGATTCTGGGCGGTAACCCTTCGTAACCGAGGGGCCACACCACCCACATCCGACCGCATGTTTTGGCCTAAAATCAGTGGCACGCGGCTTGCGAAAGCCCCTCGGGAATGATTGACGTCGGGCAGAGCGTCGGGAACTACAACATCACGACGAAGCTGGGCGAAGGCGGGATGGGCATGGTCTTTCTGGCCCAGCATCCGGTCATCGGCAGCAAAGTTGCGCTGAAGGCCATCCACCCCCAGTTCGCCCGCAACGGCGACGTGGTGTCCCGGTTTGTGACCGAAGCCAAATCGGTGAACCAGATCGGACACGATCACATCGTCTCGATCACCGACTTTGGCAACACGCCCTCCGGAGACTTCTATTTCATCATGGAGTACCTGCAGGGACAGACGCTGGCGTCCTGGATCCGGCGCCACGGTCCTTTGCTGCCTGCCCGCGCCCTCAACATCGCCGCCCAGATCGCCGACGCCCTGCAGGCCTCGCACGAGCACGGGGTGATCCACCGCGATCTCAAGCCCGAGAACATCTTCCTCATCGAGCGCGAGGGGACCAAGGACTTCGTCAAGGTGCTGGATTTCGGGCTGGCCAAGCTGACCGGCCCCGAACAACACACGAACAACCACAACACCCGCGCCGGGTTCGTGATGGGAACGCCCTATTACATGTCCCCGGAACAGTGCGAGGGGAAGCCGGAGATCGATCACCGCGCCGACATCTATGCGCTGGGCGTGGTCCTCTTTGAAATGCTGACGGGGATGATCCCGTTCGGCGGCGAGGGCTATGGCGAGATCATTCTCAAGCACATCACCGTGCCGCCACCGTCGGCCCGCAGCATCGTCAAGAAGCTGTCGCCCGCGCTGGACGCCATCCTGTTCCGCGCCCTCAGCAAGGATCCGGCCCAGCGCTTTCAAACCATGGCCCAGTTTCGCTCGGCCCTGCAGGACCCCGAGGGCTATGCCGCCGCGACAGAGCCCGCCGCCGGGATCCACGACGACATCAGCGCCCGGATGCGCGCCGCCCTGCCCATGGCCCGCCGGGCGATCCGCCTGCAGCCCGCGCCGGACTCCGGGCCGTCGACCTTCGAGGGTGGCGCCGGCGAGATCCATGACGCCGATCTGGACGTGGTCCCGCGCTCCCGTCACGGCCGGACCATCCTGATGATGGGCGCCGCCGCGCTGGCCGGCATGGTGGTCGCCATCATGATGATTCACCGTCACCCCGCCGGTCTGCTGGCCACTGCCGTGGCGCCCAGCAGACCGGCGACGGTGCGGGTGAACGTCAGCTCTGATCCGGACGGCGCCACCGTCGCCACCGCCGACGGTACGGTTCTCGGCACGACGCCGCTGTCGACCGAGGTGCCGTACGGTGACACGCCCATCGAGTACATCATCCGCAAGGACGGCTATTCGCCGAAGAGCACGTCCATCGTTCCCAACCTGCCGTCGCCGGTTTTTGCCGTCCTGCAAAAGGTGAAGCCAGCGGCGCCGGCCGCACCGGCCGTGACCACGACGACGACGGCCGTGGCGCCGCCGACAACGCTGCCGGCGTCGACCACCACGGCAACATCGACGCCGCCGGCCGGCCGCGCCCACGCCAAGGGCCGATACGGAGCGACACCAGCGTGGTCACCGCCGCGCCGGCATGCCGGGGGCGGCGACGACGACGATGACGTGATGGAGCTGTCGCAGCACTGACCGGCGCGCAGCGGCCAGCAGCCGCGATGACGGCGACTAGGGACTGACCGACTGTTCCCAGTAGACGACCTGGCCGTCGCGGTTGGCCACGAACGCCACGCTGCCGTCGTGGGAGATGACGATGGCCAGACCTTGCGGATGATCGTGGACGAACCGGTATGCCGCCCGGTGGCGCGTGCCGACGTTCTCGATGTCATCCGGTTCGCGCTGCTTGCCTTCGATGTCCAGCGCGCGCCAGACCTGGGCCGGCACCGGCAGCTCGGCCGAAACCTCGGCGCCGAAACCGATCACGCCGAACCGTTTGTCCAGGACCACGGCGCCGTCGATGGCGGCCAGGTTGGCCACCAAACGACTCCATTCGAACACCGACTCTTCCAGTTTCTCCAGGCCCTGGCTGTTATCCAGGGCGAAATCCGACCAACCAACCGACGCCTTCGAGGTGGCAGCGGCCACGTTCTCCAGGATCTGGAACAGCAACGTTCGATAGCGCTGGGCCGGTTCGTCCTGTCGAAAGCAGTGCTTGACGCGCAGGCCGGACCGCCCGCTGGTGACTTCGCTCGGCGGGCCGTCGACGACCAGGATCAGGCCGCCGTGGCGCGCGCCGCGTACCAGCTGGATTGCCCGACGGACCATGTGCTGACCGACGCGACCGACCAGCGAATGATCCGCCAGCGTCGGCGACGACGTCTTTGCCTGGCGCGCGGCGTGTTCCGCGCGCACCTGCTCGCGCTCGCCGGCGAACATCGCTGACAGCCACTCCGATTCGAACACGTCCATCATGGCGTCGACCAGCAGTCCGCGCTGCAGGGCGCCCACCAGTTTTCCCGCGCAGCGCACCGCCAGGTGCCCCGGCCCGGTGACGTGGATGATGGGGTCGTAGGTCCAGTTGGGAACCAGACTGCGCCCGCCCCAGGTGGGCGCCAGCCAGGCCGGACCGGAGTGAGCCAGCCCCCAGATGCGCAGCTTGCCCTCCTCGGGGTGGGCGCCGATCAACGATGTCTCGAACAGCGCAGAAGGGCTCAGCCGCCGCAGCTCGTCGGCGTGCAGGGCGCGGCTCTTGTCAAAACGCAGGCGCAGGACGCCCTGGTTGGGCGCGCCCGATTCGGGCAGGCTGTCCGCGGGCGTCAGCAACAGGCGAAATCGCGTCGGCCGCGCCTCCTCCAGCGTCAGCGAAGCTTGAAAGGCGACGGACAGCGCCTCGCACAGAAGGTGGCGGGACAAGGACAGCTTCTTGCCGGCGGGCCAATGTTTCTCGACGTACGTCGCCAGCTCCGGAGGGTAGTTCAGCGCGGCTCCCATGGCCCCAGCATGGCTCGCCAATCGCGCCACGGCGAGCGTTTCTCGTCGCACACCTCAATCAGAAATTAACGGACTCAGCGCCGGGTTGAAATCAGTTGGAAACATGGGGGCCGCTACCCTGACCGTGGGTGGTTGGCCAGTCGATGTCTCCGAAGTCGAACGCGAACGTGCAGTCATTGCCGGTCTTGAAGGCCGTCGCCACCCAGACGACGAAGACGCACTGCCCGTACTGCGCGTTCCAGTGCGGAATGACGGTGACGGTGACGGTGACGGTGACGGCGCCGACGCTGCCGACGGCGGCGCCTGACGAACCGCCGGCGCTGGACGTCCGCCCCGACGACGACTTTCCCGTCAACCGCGGCCAGATGTGCATCAAGGGTTTCACCTCGGCCGCGCTGCTGGATCACCCGGACCGGGTGCGCACCCCGCTGCTGCGCGGGCGCGACGGCCGGCTGATCCCCGCGTCGTGGACGGCGGCCCTGGATTTCGTCGCCGAAAACCTGCTGCGCCTGCGCCAGCAGCACGGCCCGGCCGCGGTCGGCGTCATGGGCAGCGGGGCGCTGACCAACGAAAAGACCTACCTGCTGGGCAAATTCGCGCGCGTGGCCCTGAAGACCCCCAACATCGATTACAACGGCCGCTATTGCATGTCGTCGGCCGCCGCCGGCCAGAACCGCGCCTTCGGCATCGATCGCGGGTTGCCCTTCCCCGTCGAGGACATCGCCCGCACCCAGGTCCTGATGCTGTGGGGCGCGAACTGCGCCGACACCATGCCGCCCATGATGCAGTGGGTGAACGGGCAGCGCGACCGGGGTGGCACGCTGATCGTCGTTGATCCACGCCGGACCGAGACCGCCCGCGCCGCCGGGCTGCACCTGGCCATCACCCCGGGCACCGACCTGTGCCTGGCCAACGGTCTGCTGGCGCTGGCCATCGCCGACGGCCTCATCGACGAGGCGTACGTCGCCGCGCGCACGGAAGGGTTTCCGGCCCTGCGTCGTCACGCCCTGACGTACGAGCCCACGCATGTCGAACGCATCACCGGCGTGCCGCTGGAACAGCAGCGACGGGCGGTGCGCCTGCTGGCCGGGGCCGACAGCAGCATGATCCTGTCCGGCCGCGGCCCCGAACAGCAGTCAAAGGGTGCCGACACCGTCTCGGCGCTGATCAACCTGATGCTGGCCCTGGGCAAGGTGGGCAAGGACGCCAGCGGGTACGGCTGCATCACCGGACAGGGCAACGGCCAGGGGGGCCGCGAACAGGGCCAGAAAGCCGATCAGCTGCCCGGCTATCGCCTGATCGAAGACCCCGAGCACCGCGCCGAGATCGCCCGCGTCTGGGGCATCGACGCCGCGGAGCTGCCCGGCAAAGGCAAGAGCGCCTACGAGATGATGGACGCCCTGGGCCCCGACGGCGGCATCCGCGCGCTGCTGGTGTTCGGATCGAACGTGGCCGTTGCCTCGCCGAACGCCCTCAGCGTCCAGCGAAAGCTGGGCGCCCTGGAATTGCTGGTGGTGTGCGACGCCTTCGTCAACGAGACGGCCGCGCTGGCGAACGTCGTCCTGCCCGTCACCCAGTGGGGCGAAGAGGACGGCACCATGACCAACCTGGAGGGGCGGGTCATCCTGCGCCAGCGCGTTCGCCAGCCGCCGCCCGGCGTGAAAACCGACCTGGACGTCATCAGCGAGCTGGCCGCGCGCCTCGGCGCCGGTCACCACTTTGCCCCGCGCACCGCCGAGCAGGTCTTCGACGAGCTGCGCACCGCCACCGCTGGCGCCCGCGCTGATTACAGCGGCATCAGCTATGAAAAGATCAGACGCCAGCAGGGCGTGTTCTGGCCCTGCCCTTCCAGCGATCACCCGGGCACGCCGCGGCTGTTCGCCGAGCGCTTCTTTCATCCGGGGGGCAAGGCCCGTTTTCTGACCGTCCCGGACCGACCGTCGGCGGAGGTGCCCGACGCGGCTTTTCCCCTTTACTTCACCACTGGCCGCCTGCGCGAGCACTACAACTCGGGCGCCCAGACTCGCAGAGTGGCGGCGCTGATGGACGCCCAGCCCGAGCCGCGCGTGCAGATTCACCCGCGCCTGGCCGCGCGCCTGGGCGCCACCGACGGCGGGCGACTGCTGGTGGAGAGCCGGCGCGGCGGGGTGGCGTTCACGGTGGCCGTCTCGTCGGAGATTCGCCCCGACACGCTGTTCGCCCCGTTTCACTGGGGCGGCAAGCAGGCCGCCAACATCCTGACCGTGCCGGCGCTGGACCCCGTCAGCCGGATGCCCGCGTTCAAGGTCTGCGCCGTGCGCGCCCGCGCCGACGACCCACGCGGGGGGAGCGCCCCATGACGTCGCGGCGCCCGCTGGCCCTGGCCATCATCGGCAACGGCATGGCCGCCTGTCGTCTGCTTGACGAGCTGGTCTCTCGGGACGGTCACACCCGTTACGAGATCACCGTCTTTGGCGAAGAGCCGGGCGGCGCGTACAACCGCATCTTGCTGTCGCACGTGCTGGGCGGCGACCAGCCCGACAGCATCGTCACCAAACCACCGTCGTGGTACCGCGAGCTGGGCATTCGGCTGGTCGACGCCGTGGCCGTGCAGCGCCTGGACACCGTCCGCAAGACCGTCAAGACCGCCGACGGCGCTCATCATCGATTTGATCTGGCCGTGCTGGCCACCGGCAGCCAGCCGCAGGTGCCGGCCATCGACGGCGTCACCACCGACGACGGCAACCTGCGCCCGGGCGCGTTCGTGTACCGAACGATGGACGACTGCCTGCGCATGCGCGCCCACGTGCGCCCGGGAGCCAGCGCCATCGTCCTGGGCGGCGGCCTGCTGGGCCTGGAATCCGCCAAGGTGCTGAGCGACGCCGGCCTTCACGTCACCGTGGTGCACGCCGCCGAGACCCTGATGAATGCCCAGCTTGATCCCATGGCCGGCGAGATGCTGCGCCGAAAGATCGAGCTCTGCGGCATCTTCGTGCGCACCGGCCGCACCATCGAGGCCGTGTTGCCCGGCGAAGGCGATCCCGATGGCCCCGTGCAGGCCGTGACCCTGGACGACGGCAAGACCTTGCCCGCCGACATGGTGGTCCTGGCCTGCGGTGTCCGCCCGCGCATCGACGTGGCGCGCGCCTCCGGTCTGCCCGTCAACCGCGGCATCGTCGTCAACGACACCCTGGCCACCGAAGTGCCCGGCATCTACGCCATCGGCGACTGCGCCGAGCACCGCGGTCAGAACTATGGCGTGGCCGGCCCCGCCTGGGAGCAGGCCGCCGTGCTGGCCGATCTGTTGACCGGGACCAGCCCGCAGGCCCGTTATCGGGGCTCAAAGCTGTTCACCCGGTTGAAAGTCGCTGGCGTCGACGTCGCCACCATGGGAACCGCCCGGCCCGAGCTGGAGACCGACGACGTCATCGAAGTCGTCGAGCAGGCGCGCAGCAGTTACCGCAAGCTGATCATGCGCGACGGCCGCCTGATGGGCGCCATGCTGGTGGGCAACACCGCCGCCGCCGCGTCGCTGGTGCAGCTCTTCGACCGCGGCGATCCGATGCCCGGCGATCCGCTGGAGGCGTTGTGCCCGGCGCTGGTGGGGGCGGCTGGTGATCCCGCCGAAAAAATGGTCTGCAACTGCAACCGTGTCTGCCAGGCGACGATCGACCAGGCCATCAGCGCCGGCTGCGAGACGGTGGAAGCGATCGGCGCCGCCACGCGGGCCGGCACCGGCTGCGGGTCGTGCAAGGACGACCTGAAGCGCCTGCTGACCCGCCGCACCGCCCTGCCCATCCGCCTGGCCTCGGCGGGTTGAGGAAAATTTTCGCCGTCAGCGACTTGACGAATTGTGGATAGGATCCAATATCCGCCACATCATGCGAAGAGCGGTTGCAGCGATCGTGCTGGCGGCGGTGGCATCCGTCACCGGGGCAGCCCTGATGGCAGTCCGGCATAACAACGCCGCGAAACCAGCAGCGTCGAGCGAAGCCCAGACGCGCCCGGAGCCGACCCACTTTTCTTCACGCGCGTCCGGGGAATCAGAGCAGCCCCTGGTCCGCTGACGGTCGCGTTTCGATCCGGGTCGTTCCCGGGTCCGTGGGCCAGGACGATCATCGATATCGACCTTTCGCGCCCCGGCGATGAGGTGATAGAACTCGCGTCGCATTCGGGCCCATAGCTCAGCTGGTAGAGCAGGGGACTTTTAATCCTCTGGTCGTAGGTTCGATCCCTACTGGGCTCACTGAGAGCGACCCCCGCCCGATCGAGTCGGCGTCAACCGCCCTCGATGGCGGGCGGGCCGGGAAATCGGCGATCGATCTCGGCCATGGCGTCGCCCAGCGACCACCCTTCCCTGCGCAGCCGCCACAGCTCGTTGAGGCGTTGATCCTGCCGCAGCTGTTCGTCCAGCGCCCGCAGCGCCCGCAGCCGTTCGTCCGCCGCCCGCACCTGTTCATCAATCACGTCGACAACCTCCTGCCGCTTGAGCCGCTCGCCCTCTTTCTTCCGCAAGAGCGCCCGCGCCGCCGCCGCCCGCGCCCTGCCCTCGTCGACCCGCTGCTGGGCTTCCCGCCGCTCCTCCGCCGTCAGCTCCCCATCATTAGATGGGGGCAGCAGAGCCAGCAGTGAAAGGGTCCGTCCCATGGGTCACTCGTCGTCCTTGGGACTGATTATATGTTCAGTTATCCGATCGTCAAGAACCCCGCCCTCGCCCGCGGCAAATCCTTGCGCTTCGCCGAGCGATTCCCTATACGTTGACGCCTCCTTGCCGGACCCCATCGTCTAGCCCGGCCCAGGACAATGCCCTTTCAAGGCATGAACGCGGGTTCGAATCCCGCTGGGGTCGCCGAAAATCCTGAATCATTCTGCCGAGGCGTTCGTTGGCAATGCCGCCTTCGATTCCCTGCGGGAGCGCACCCCGGGCCAGGACCGATCGTCACGGTTGGTCTCAGGCTCGGTGGAGGATTCGAGGCGCGCCCGCAGCTCGGCCTGCCGCTCCCGTTTCTGCCGGCGACGCCCCTCGCCCCTCGGCAAGAGCGGCCTGCCGACGCGCTGCCAATTTCTCGTCCGTTGGGGGCGGAGCCCTGTGCCACGAGGAGGCGATGCCTTGCAGGGTCTCCCCAAGCGTGAGCAGGTTGGCCCGCCTGGGGACGATGCTGATCCGTAACTTCCAGAGCACATCGACCAAGTAACGCCAACGCCGACAAGAGCCACGCGGTGAAGATCGCCGCCAACCCGGGCGTTGTTGCATACGCGTCGCCCCTCGACCGACCTCAGCCCGGTTCGATCGACGTCGAGCAACGGGACGTTAGAATCTCACCGCCAGTCAGTTCGGCCTGAGAACTGACCAATTCCCCCTTCTCGTCGAAGACCTGGTGCGAAACCTTGTCGCCGCTGGCGAAGAGCACCCGCCGGGTTCCGGGCACTTCAAGGCGATAGCGGGCCACGGTGGGGCTTTCCGCCGATAGGAACGGGTCGAACATCTCGACCGCTAGCTCCGGTGTTCGCCCCGGAAGAAGTTCGTATTTGATCATCGCGCGGACCGCGAACGAGCTTGGCAGCCCCCGCGCATCGTTTGGTCGAAACCGGCCGCGTCGCTCAAGCCGACCGTTGATCGTGAAGTCATAGCTCCCCTCCCCCTGGCGGGTCAGGGTGTACCGCATGTCGACGGCCCCCCGAACAGTCCGCGTCAGCGCAATGGACACCACCCGCCCCCAGTTGTCCGCTTCCTCCCGGTAGTCAAGGTCCATCTGGTCCACCTGATCAATCCCGGTCCCGTTTCGGTAACCCAAAGACGATCGGGTATGCAGCGACACTCCCGCCGAATGCGGTCGAATCTTCGTGACCTCTCGACCAGCGCTGCCGTCCGGCAAGCTGAGCGAGCACGACCAAACGATCGTGAGGGGCTCCGGCGCCGGTGATGTCACGCTGAGATTCTTCGCGACAGGGACGTCAGATCGCGGGCGCCGGGCCGCACAACCAACCATCATCCAGACCATTGCCAGCCCGGCCAGTTTCGCTGCGACGCCTAGTCTATTCACGGGCCAACGATTAGCGGCCCGTCGATGGGGCTGTCAAGCGACGGACTGGTCCGTAGCGCGCACGGCTAGCGCGGGTGGCCGCCGTACCGGCGGGCGGCCTTGCGCAGGCTGGTGGCGATCGCCGCGCGCAGGTCGTTGGGCGCCGCCACCCCATCGCTTCCCCAGAGCTCATCAGCCGGTCATCAGTTCCACGGTGACCGGCACGTCCATGGTCATCTCCAGCCCGCGGCGGTGCGCCGGAACTTCTGCGTCGGGTGCCAGAGGATCCGCTCGACGTAACGGGCGACCTTCACATCGAACAGCACTCGCACCCGCTTCGGCTGCCCGCGGATCAAACCGAACGCCCCTTCGGAGGCGCCGTGGGGACAATCGGTCTTCGTCGGCAGTTTGCCAGAGAAGGGGTGCTCCCCGGGATGGTTCGCCGGCTGACAACCTTGGTCTATGCACTCGAACCCCGACGGGCAGGGGGCTATTCGCGCAACTCCTCGCGCTGACGTCCGATCCGTGCACTACGGCACCGACAGCCAGGACAAGCCCGACGAGCGTGCGCGGGTCCGCGAACGCCCCGTGAGAGTTTTATCCTCGTACCCTGGTGATCTGGTTATCCTCCGCGTTGGGCGCACACGCAGTCGCAATCCTTCCCCTACTGCAACGGCGACGACCGCTCGTTCAGTCGTGGACGCCGTAGTCGATCGTCAGGTTCAGCGCCTGGGATTCGGGCCGCGCCCAGGCATGGATGAAGTCCCAGCCGCCCTCGTGCGTGTCGACGAGGATTGGTGGTCCACCATCGAACGACACGGATATCTCGACGCGTCTCACGAAGGCGCCCGCGTCGGGTGCGGGCACCGTTGCGCATGTCATGGCGACCTCGCGTCCTTCGATGATCGCCCTCGTTCCGCACGACAAAGACGTGGCTCCGGGGCCATCGGCGCGCACGCTGATGGGCGCGCTTCGGCCCGACTTCAGGTCGACGCGCAAGCAGGAGGAGGCACCGTGGATGCGCCCGCCGAACCCGCGACAATCGGGGCTGGGGCTCTTCTCGCGGGGCGACTTCGGTGAGAGCGGGTACCAGGCCGGTCGGGTCACCCTTCCGCCGGCGGCGTGCTCGATCAAGCTCCAGGCCTCGAGCGCGATCGCGCGAGGGAACCCGGCGCATCGGGGCGAGGTCCACCAACTCCGCAGCGCCTCCCCTGGACGGTGCTCGAGCGTCAGCGACATCTGGGCGTGATAGGGGCCGGAGCCGTCGTCGCCGTTCGGCGGGCATGGAGGGAAGGCCGGCAAGGGTGGCTCGCCGCCCACCTCGCGCCAGAGATAGGGGAAGAAGCCCAGCGAGCCGAAATGGTGGAGGAACGGGAAGCCGCCCTTTGGCGCCGTGTAGAAGTCGCGGGCCTGCCGGTATGTCGACCCGTGTCGCGGTCCGCTCGCGCGCACTCCGCCATCGAGTTCGATGGCGTACCAACCGTCGCCGCGGACCGAGACGCGGACGTGGCCGACGTCGAACCACTCCTCGAACACGAGGTGAAGCTCGCGCATCGGGAAGCTGTCGGCCCCTTCCTCACGCTTGGCGAGGGGCTCGTCCAGGAAGGCAGCGGTCCATTCGACGGACCAGGTCAGCGCGGGGCGATTCTGCGTGAAGTCGAAGGGGTCGAAGGCGGTCGCGTCGACGCGCGCATCGATCGCCGCTCGTTCCTGCGGACGCGGCGGCGCATCGGCGGCCCCGGCGTCGTCCGTTCGTTCTCGCAAGCCAGCAGCCGAATGACATCCGAGCACCGCGCAAACGGCGAACATCCCCGCTCGCCTTGCCTTGGCCCGTCTGTCCACGGGATGAATGGTATCAGCGGGCCGGGGTGACGATCGCACGTAAACTGGGTGCGGGTGCGTCCAGCACTGGCCGCGGATCTTGACCAGCTGGGTTCGCCCGCCGCGACACCCGTGCTATCGGCGCCGGCCGAGCACCTCTGCAGCTCCGAGCAGAGCGCCGGCCAAGGGACCCGCGCGGCACGACGCAGTCTACGCCGCCCGCAACGCCACCAGCTCCACCGGCACCGCCAGTCTCAAATTGCCTCGTGACCCGCTGGGGTCGCTCGCAACCTTCTGAAGTGCTTTGGCTTTCGCTGAGCACCTCGCCCGGTTTGCCACGGGCTTGCCATGACGCTCATGTAGATCCGCGGCGTTGCGAGGTCGGCGTGGCAAACGCCCCGCTGGGGTCATGGCGAAAGCATCGGAACCCCGCCAATGGACGCGAAACATTTGGACCGCCCATTCCTGAATATCCAGGGAAGCATGAGCAAGCCGACAACCCCCGCGATCGGCAAGAGGAGTCCTGCTCCAGCGCTGGCTATATGAGCGACTCGGTCAATGGAGGGGTGGCCTTCCTTCGTTCCTCGGGTCGCGGACGCCGCGCGATCAAAAATCGGTCGATTCTGTGCGAATCGCTCACGCGGGCTAGCGAAGGCCAAGACGGCAAATTGACCATCACCAGGAAGGACGTACTGCAACATCGTAATCGTCTTTCCTTGGTACTCGACATCGAACACAACCCGCG
>DATLVT010000052.1:0-12677 GCA_035577105.1 Polyangia bacterium | reverse complement strand
CCGGCCCAGCCGGCCGGCGCGACGATGGAATGCCCGTTGCCCTGGATCAGGAACGGCTGATCGGCGGTCCCCAGCAACTGCATGTCACCGCTGAGCGTGAGGTCGGCGGTCAGCACCAGCTGGTGATCGGCCGCGTAGGTGGGCGGCGCCTTGACAGTGATGGTGATGTGCGCCGAATCGTGGGTGGCGCCGTTGCGCGAGGTTTCGCGCACCCACAGCTCGTGCGTCCCGGCGGCCAGGTTCTGGGCCATGCCCCGCAACATGAAATTCGCCGCGTCCGACGGGTTCGCGTTCGACGTCACGGTGGCGGCCACCTGGTTGCCGACCATGAACTGAACCTGCATGGGCGCCTCGTTGTCCCACGAGCTGGCCAGCATGGTGACCGTCGCCGGGGCCAGGAACTCCATGCCCTGGATGGGATCGTTCAGATAGATGGCGGGAGCCACGGTGGTGTCGAACACCGGTTCGGGCTGGGACAGCGTGGTGCCGTTGACCGTGGCCTGGGCCGTGCCGAAGGCGCGGGCGTCAGCGACGCTGGAGGCGGTGACGATGTAACTGCCGCCCAGGGCCGGCGCCGTGTAAAGGCCGGCGTCGCTGATGGTGCCGCCGCTGGTCGACCACTTGACGGCGGTGTTGGAGGTCCCGGTGACCGTCGCCGAGAACTGCGCGGTCTGACCGACGTCGACGGTGGCGGTGGGCGGAGTGACGGATACCTTGATGTTGGTGGGGGGCAGGTTCTGGCCACCCGAACCGTTGTCGCCGCCCCCGCCATTGTCGCCGCCCGCGCCGCCGCTGCCGGCGCTGGAGCCGCCGCCCCCCTTGCATCCGATCAGCGCTGACAGCACCAAGACCAGCGCCAGCGCCGTCGCCGTCGCCGACAGCAACCTGGCCGATGACCCCACGGCGCGCTTCATGACCGGTGCCGCCCCGTCAGACGTGGCTTCTTGTGGTGGCGATGCAGACGATCCCGGCCACGATCAACGCGATGCCGAACCACTGCGGGGGCGCGATCCGCTCACCCAGGATGCGGACACCGGCCAGGCAGGTGGCGATGGCCGTCGCGCCGATGACCACCGGGTAGGCGAACGACAGCGTCGCGCGCCCCAGCACCAGCACGTAAAGCAGCGTGCTGAGCCCGTACGCCACCACGCCGCCCGCCAGCGACACGTTCATCAAGCCGCGCCCGGCGCCCAGCTTGAGCAGACTCTGGGCGATCGTGTTGAGAACAACAATCGCCACCATCAAACCCCACACCGATGTGCCCGCTGGCTGCATGGATGGTGAATCTACACCAGTTCGCCCGCTTGACAGACCCGGGGATGGAAAATAGCTTCGCCGAGCAGATGATCGGCAGGCAGACCACCGACGGTGCCGGGGCGGCGGCCTCCCGGTGGCAGCGGTGGGGCGATGTCGCCAACCCACTGATAGTCGGTCCTTTCGCCCTGCTGCTGGTGGTGTTCGTGGTGCGGTCGCTGGGGTGGCGCACCGAACACGATGTGCCGCTGGCCCACTATTCGGCCTTCATGCATGCCGAGTACGGAACCAAACCGTACCAGCAGCTGTTCGAGATCAGCTTTCCGGGAACCATCCTGGTCCACCTGGCCATCACCCGGGTCTTCGGGTACGGCGACAGCGGCGTCATGCTGGCCAATCTTCTGTGGTTCGTCGCGCTGTCCGGCGTGACCGCGGCGCTGATGGTGGCCGTCAGTCGGATGGTGGCGGTGGGCGCCGTCGTGCTGTTCGGCGTCGCCTACTTCGCCAGCGGCCAGGGAATGATGATGCAGCGGGATGCCATCCTGATCCTGTTCGTCGCCACGGCGCTGCTGCTGCACGTGCGCGCCGTCGGGCGGGTCACGGTGCGCCGGTTGGTTGTCGGATTGCTGATCGGGGCGGCGGCCGCCATCAAACCGCACGCCACGGTGGCGCTGATCCCCATCGTGGTCGACGAGATCTATCCGCTGTGGCGGGCCAGCGCCAGGGAGCGCCTCAGGACGACGGCGGTGGCCCTGGCCGGCTATGGGATCGGTTTCGCGGCTCCGTGCGCGCTGGTGTTCGCCTGGCTGATCGCCTCGGGAGGATTTGGCGGGTGGCTGGAGATGTCGCAGAAGTACCTGCCGCTGTACCTGCACATGACGGGCAAGCACGAAACCATCGCCGGCGCCGCCCGCCTGCTGAACATCATCAAGGGCTTCGTCAGCTTTGGCGGGCAGACCGCCTGGTTTCTGGGCGCCGGCATCGGAACGTTCCTGTTGCTGACCCGCGTGGAGTCATCGTCGCCCGCGGCGCGCCTGGCGCGGCTGCTGCTGGGTGAGGCGGCGGTCTTTGCCGTTTACCCGGCGTTCGCCGGTCAATTCTGGCCGTATCACTACATGCCGTTCGTCTACTTCCTGGCGCTGCTGGCGTCGCTGTGCCTGGTGACGTTGCCGGCGCCGCGTACCCTGGCGGAGGCGCTGCTGCCCAAGGCGGCGCTGGCCATCAGCCTGCTGGGGAACGCGCAGCTGGTGGACGCCGCCGGTCGTCTGGGCCGCGAGCGCGCCGTGAAGAGCGGCGAGGTCGACGAGATCGCGTCGTTTCTGAAGGCCAACCTGCGTCCCGGCGATACCGTTCAGCCGCTGGATTGGACGGGCGGCGTGGTGCACGCCATGTTGATCGCGCGGGCCCGGCTGGCCACGCGGTTCATGTACGACTATCACTTTTACCACCACGTCTCGCAGCCGTTCATCCAGGAGCTGCGCGGCCGGGTGATGACCGAGCTGGCCCAGAGCCAGCCGCGCTTCGTGGTCGAGTACTTCGGCGAGCTGAAACCCTGGCCGGAGGGCAAGGACACCACCCGGGAATTCCCCGAGCTGCGGGCGTTCCTGGCGGCGAACTATCGTGTCGACGTGGCGGCCACCGACTATCGCATCTACGAGCACCGCGCGGCCGCGAACTAGGATGCGACGACGATGATCACCGGTGTCGCTTCTCCCCACGGCACGCGCGCGGTCGCCGCGACGCCCGCCGGCGTGCGGGGCGCCACCGGCCTGGCGCTGGGCCTGACGACGGCGCTGGGCCTTTATCACCTGATCTGCGTGCTGACGTACGGGACGGCCACCATCGACGGCGCCACACATTTTCTGGCTGACGACGACGTCATGATCAGCATGCGCTATGCGCGCAACCTGGCGCAGGGAGTGGGGCTGGTCTTCAATCCCGGCGAGCGCGTCGAGGGATTCACCAACCCGCTGCTGACCCTGCTGGGCGCGCTGGTTCATCTGCTGGGCGTCGGGTCGCGGTTCGTGCCGCTGGCGCTGGACGTCGTCAACCTGGCGGCCAGCGCCGCCATTTTATGGCTGCTGCTGCGTTTCTGGAGTGACCGCGTCGATCGGGCGGGCCTGTTCGCCGGGGCCCTGTACCTGCTGGGCGGCCAGCATCTTTTCTATGCCCACGCCGGTTACGAGGTCTACCTGCAGGGGCTGTTGCTGGTCTACGGCGTCACCCACTTCAACCGCGTGGGGCTGGCCGGCGCGTTCTTGCTGGGCCTCCTGCCGCTGACGCACGCCACGTCGGTGCCCACCTGGATGGTGCTGGTGCTGGCGCTGCTGCTGTTTCACCCGGCGACCTTCGGACGAAAGCTGGTGCTGGCGGCGACGGCGGCGCTGCCGGCCGTTGCTTACGAGATCTTTCGCGTCGGCTATTACGGCGACTGGCTGCCCAACACGTTCTATCTCAAGGCCGGCGCAGGAAAGCTGGGCGGCGGCATCATCTATACGCGCGCCTGGCTGCGCCTGGTGCTGCCCAGCGCCCTGCTGGCCGTCGCGTTGCTGGTGGCGGCGGCGCGCCTGGTGCTGCGCCACGGACCACGCAAATACCTGGGTGATGCAACCGGCGTGCGGCTGGTGGTGGCCAGCGCGGTCCTGGGCGTTCACGTCGCCGGCGTCATCGGCGTGGGCGGCGATTATTTTCCGCTCAGTCGCTTTCTGTTCCCCTGCACGATCTTGCTGGCCGCGCTGGCCGGGCGGGGTCTCGACGACGCCTGGCTGTGGATCAAGGAGCAACCGCGGACGGCGTCGCGCACCGCCGTCGCGGTCGCCATCGGCGGCGTGGCCCTGGCCGCGCTGGCGTGGCCGGTCCTGAACGCGCGGCTCAACGCCGCGCTCATCCGCGGGCGCGCCGACTGGAACGTGCACCACCTGACCCTGGGCCAGGCCATTCACGACAACACGCCGCCCGGGACGTGGGTGGGAGTGTTCGCCCTCGGCTACGCCAGCTATTATGGCGATCGGCTGTCGATCGACATGCTGGGCAAGATCGACCACCACATCGCCCGCATGCCGCCCAACCCGCACCGGGCCATCGCCCACAACAAGACTGATTTTGGCTATGTGTTTTCCCGTCATCCCGATCTGATCGAGCTGTCCCTTGATCCGCAGGCGTTGAGCCACCAGGACGTGCTGGTCACCGCTGCCAGTGAGCAGCCTCATGGCTATCAAGCCGAGCTGGCCCTGCACCCGATCTTCCGCAGCGACTACGCCGGGCACCCGGTCACCGATCAACGGGGCCGCTTTGTGCGGCTGTACGCCCGGGCGGGGACCGAGGTCGCGGGGCATGCGCCAAGCTGGCGCGTGCCGGAGGAATATTTCGCGACGGAGGCGGCGTTCTAAGGCGCGCACCGGGGCGGTTGTAGAGACAGCGGGGGACGGCTGTACGTGAGGTGGGGCCCCATTCGCTCCGTCGGGGGGGCGGCAGGTGTGGGGTTCCCTCCCGTGCTCAAACACCGAACGGCGCGCGCGCCTTATGGGTTTGCTTGGAGAGAGGACGTACTGCGCGCCTGCGAACTGCGCGCGGGAGGGAACCCCACACCTGCCGCCGCCGCAATGACTACGCTCACGGCACCCCTGGACCGTCCGTCAGTCCGGACCCCGAGCCTGTGGCCGGGGAAGAAAAGAGAGGGACACAAGTGGTGTACCGCCCATTCATCGAGCCATCGAGATGATCGCAAGGATCGGGGAGCAGGGGGTACACCACTTGAGTCCTCTCTTTTTTTTCGGGCGAAACCCATGCGCAGTGAACGTAGTCCCCAGGAAGGCGGGAGCGGTGGGGTTCCCTGCCGCGCGCAGTTCGCAGGCGCGCAGTACGTCGTCGCTCCCAGCAAACCCATAAGGCGCGCGCGCCGTCCGGTGTTTGAGCACGGCAGGGAACCCCACCGCTCCCGCCCCGCGACGAAGCGAATGGAGCCTCACCTCACGTAAAGCCGCCCCCCACCATCCCTACAACCTCGCCGGTGCGCTCCCGCCGCAGCCGGCGTCTAGCGCGTCCGCAGCCAGCCGAGGTTGCCTTCGCCGAAACCGAAGAGCCCCGTCACCGCGACACCGATCGTGCTCCGCGCGGAGCTGGGATAGTAGACGCCGTCCACCAGCGAACCGCGCTGGCTGGACGCCGTGTAATCCAGTGACATGGCGATGGGCCAACGTTCCAGTCGATAGGCCAGCGAAGCGCCCAGCGAGAAGAGATCGTAAACGCGGGGCGCGAAGATGGAGTGCTTGTCGGAGGTCACCCGGCGCGCGTAGGTGTACGTTCCAAAGCCGCTGATGAGGAACGTCTCGCGCGCGTTGAGCGGCAGCGATACGCGCGCCGTGGCCGAGTCCGCCACCAGCGCTTCGCCGACGAAGATGTTGACGCTGGGCGACTGGGCGACGGTCAGCGTGGCGTACCAGGGGACACTTCGATAGGCCAGCGTCGCCGTCCCCGCCGGACCGACCGCCACGGTTCCCGCCGTTGTTCCGTAGAACACCATCATGCCGGCCAGCGCGTCCAGGGACAGGCGCGCCGAGTAGTCGCGCCGATAGCCGGCCAGCACCTGGGCGGTGATGGTGTGGCCGCTGCTGAAGGTCCCCTGTGGTCCGGCGTCCTGCTCGTTCAGACGGAAGAAATCGCCCAGGGTGACGGCAAGGGCGTACGTGTTCTTGCCGTAGCTCTTGTCGCGGCGGCCGGCCAGGTTCAACTGCATCAGCTCGGGCACGGTGGCGGATTCGCCCAGCGAACGTATCAGCGAGACCGAGGCCAGCTCGGTGTACTTGTCGACGCCGGTCGGCTCGTAGGTCAGCGACTGACTGACCGAGCCGGTGAAGATGGTGGTGGGCGCCTGCACCAGCGGGATCACGTTGGGATTCGCCACCGCCGGATCGACGGTGTTGATGGCCGAGGCCTTGAACACCGAGACGTTGGCGCCCATCCCGTACGAGGTGTGCGACGACAGGATGAAGTTCGACGACCACAGTCCGGTGTGCGTGGTGACGTCGGCGCCGCCGAACGTGATGTAACGGACGGTGTTGAACCCGTACGCCAGCCGATGGGTGTCGCGGGCCCGGTTCCACAGCAGGTCGGCGTTGACGCCGGCGGACCAGTAGGCGTCGCTGCTCTTGGTGGTGGACTGATTGTCCGAGACGCCATAGGCGTTGTTGGTGGCGCCGGCGGCCAGGCGCGGGTTGATGGTCAGCAACAACGCCCAAGCCCGTGGCGACACCGCCAGCAGCGCCAGCAGCGTGAACGCGGCGATTGTACGCGTAGATCCTTTCACCGGCGGGTGGCTCGACGACGGCTGCGCGAAAGGGCGATTCCCACCAGGACGATCATCGGAATCAGATCACCGGCCCGCGGCGGCGCGGCGACGGTGCAGACGCACAACCAGCCGGGCGCGCTCTTGGGCATCGACGGTCCCCCGCCGCCCGGGTCGGCGACAGGCGTTGGCATCGGGCACTTCAGCTGATCACCGCTGGGAGGCTTCAGCGCGCTGATGTCGGCGGGACAGACAGTGCCGAAGAGGTCATCGGGGTGCGGCGTCCCGGCGCCGATGGCCCCGATGTCGGCGCCCGTACCATCGGCGGGATCAGCGGCGTCGATGAGAGGGCTCTTCCCTTCGATGGGCGCGTACAGCTTGCGATAATAGGCCAGCACCTGGCAGACGGTGACGGCGCGCGTGGACAGATCGTCGTCGCTGAAGGGAAAGACGACGGGCAGCGGACCGGTCAGCATCGGATCGGCCTGCTGGTTTTTCAGATCCTTGTTCCCCAGGTCATGAGCGCCGAACCCGTCGTCGACGCGTTCGCTCTTGCCGGCGACCGACAGCCCGTAATTGTCGGGGAACGGAGCATGAAAGCTGGAGAAGGCGTTGTAGTCGGCGTACAGCATGCGGGCCGGCCCGGGATCCTTTTGCGGCTTGTCGGGCAGCTGGTTCGCATAACTGAAGGATGCGACCACGGCGAGCCCCGCCTCGTACGACATGCGGGCAAAGACGTTGTTGCGAACGCTCTTGATCACTTCCAGCTCAGGCACCGAGACGCCGGCGCCGGGCGGGTTGTAACAGTCGCCCGTGTCCATGGTGTTGTTGTAGAACTCCAGCAGCGGGGTCGACGTCTCGACGGTGTCCGTGCTGACGTGCTGCACCTCGAGGCCGATCA
Source organism: Polyangia bacterium (assembly GCA_035577105.1). GTDB lineage: Bacteria > Myxococcota_A > Polyangia > Fen-1088 > Fen-1088 > DATKEU01. The sequence goes on along the minus strand of DATLVT010000052.1, from coordinate 5,238 downwards.
TGCGCCAGTAGTTGGCGTCGGTCTCAACGGCCTCCGAGCGGAGGAGCAGGTTGTGGTGGAACTTGGTGGCGAGCTTGCCCAGGGCCGCGTTGATCCAGAAGGCGGCGTGGGGATCGGCGATGATGTTGTACCGGACCTCGCCGGTGTACGAGCCGAAGAGGATGCCATTGCCGCCGCGAAGCAGGTTGTGCTCGATGAGGATGTCGCTGTTGTTCTGTCCGTCGATCTGCAGCGTGGTCATCTCGTTCCAGCCGTTCCAGGGCGCCGGCATGCGCATGTAATTGCCCTGGATCTGCACGTCGCTGATGTCCTCTGCATAGATTCCGCTGCGCGTGCCGTAAAAGATGTTCCCGTCCTGCTCGGTCAGGCCGCCGACCTGCCAATGCTGGGTCTTGGCCAGGCGCAGGGAAGACTTCAACACGCGGTTTCCTTTGAACAGCTTGGTGGTGGTGCTCATCCCTTCCAGCTGGATGGCCGGAACCGAGTTGGCGAGCGATTCCTTGAACACCACCACGGCAGCGTCTTCCAGGAAGTCGCTGCGCAGGACGGAGACGCCGGTGTCCTCGTTGGACAACACATAGATCTGTCCGCTCTGGCTGAACGTGGTGTCTTCCACCCGGAACGACGCGGTGCCGAGCATCCGGATGTCGGTCGCCAACTTTGTCGACGAGCCCAGACCCCGCACCAGGCAGTGCGAGATGGCGAAGGTCCCTTTGAACTCCATGGCGGTGATACCAAAGCCAGCGCCCACGATGGTGCACGGCGCTGCCTCCGTCCCTTGCGCCATGAAGGTGTCGGTCGGCGCCAGGGCGACATCCGCCGTCAAGACGTAGGTCTCGCCCGGTCCAACTGAAATCGGTGCCGCGGCAATCGGTGCGGCTCGAAATCCCGCCAGGGCCAGCGCGAAGAAACCGACGGCCAGCACCGGACGCCGCGCCCGGCGACCTGCGATCAGCCTGGCACGACCCGCCCCACACCGGTCGGCCGCGTTCATGGCGCAAAGCTAACACGGCATCGACCCGACCGCGTAAATCGACGGCCATTTGGTTCCCCACCTCTTGAGGGGCGGTATTGCCTGCGATACCTTCAAACGGGGGACCCATGCACCACGCCACCAAGCGACCCATCAGCATCCTGCTTGCCACTCTGGGAATGATGGCAACGGCCTGCAGCAGCGGCGGCAAGGCGTCGCCAGGTGCGGGCAGTGGCGGAACCGCCGGCGGTGGCGCCAGCGGTTCGGGCGGCGACAACGGCGGCGGTAGCGGCGGCGACAACGGCGGCAGCGGCACCGGTGGCAACAACAGTGGCGGCGGCGCCAGCGGCAGCGGCGGCGGCGGCACCAGCGTCGACGCGCCCGTCGATCACTACGAGCCCCCCATCACCATCAAGGTCGCGGTGTCTCCACCGTCGGTGACGCTGGCCGTGGGCGCCACCGCCCAGTTCTCGGCGTCGGTGACCGGCGCCACCAGCAACGCCGTCACCTGGAGCACCTCGGGTGGCAGCATCAGCGCCGCCGGCCTTTACAGCGCGCCCGCGCTGGGCGGCAGTTACATCGTCACCGCCCGCAGCGTGGAAGATCCGCGGGCCTATGGCACCGCCCACGCCGACGTCACCGGTTCCACCCTGTCCCAGCCCGATCCCATCCGCGATCACACGGTCAGCCCGGCGATCTATCTGCGGGCGCCGGTGCAAGGGATGCAATTCCTGGCGCCAGCGACCGTGACGATCATGGCCGATTCGTGGGACGGCACCGCGCCCACCAAGGTCGACTTCATGGACGGCACGGCGGTGGTGGCCACCGTCGACAACGCTGGCGTCGGCGGCGGCTCGGCGGCCGGATATTTTCTGCGCGGCATCGCCTCGAACCTGGCCGCCGGCACGCACGAGCTGTGGGTGCGCGAGACCTCGGTGGGCGGCGGCACCCACGATTCGACCCACCTGACGGTCACCGTCGTCGACCCACCGACGTACGCAACCACCATCACCCTGGACGCTGACATGCCACTGACCGGCGACATCAGCTGGGTGGGGACCGCCGACAAGCCGATCTTGATCCAGGGCAACGGCCACAAGATCACCTCGGCGGACAGCTGGACCGGCAAGCTGACCGCCAAGTACGTGCATTTTCGCAACCTGGGCGCCGACCCGACCGGGGCCTTGTCGGCGACGGCCCAGGGTATGCGCGTGTCAACGACGGGCGGCATCGACATCGAGAACAGCCTGTTCGAGCACTGCGCCCAGGTCGTCGTCTTCGCCAACGGCAACGCCGGCGTGACGTTTCGGGGCAACACCTTGAACGAGAACACCGCCGTCGCCGTCGACAACGGGACGTTCTTCGACGGCTCCAATGGCTACAGCATCGTCACCTTCACCGGGTCGTCGCCGGCCCCCAAGGTGTTCGCGGGGAACCGTGTGTCCATGGGCTGGGTGCGCTTCGAAAATTCCTTCAACTGGACCGTGGGCGGAAAGACCGACGCTGATTCGAACATCCTGATGGGTCCGCGCGGCGGCATCTTGATGCGCGGCAATCAGAACGGGGCCACCAACAGCGTCGTCAGCGGAAACTTCACGCTGACCAACTGCCCGAACCGCTGGACCCAGTGCACGAATCTGCTGTTCGACAGCGTGGGGACCGGCCTCATCCTGGAACACAACATCCTGGTGGGCGGCTGGACCATCCGCCCCTTCTCGGGCGAGGCCCGATACAACGTCATCGTCGCTGGCGGCGAGGCGTTCATGCAGGGGTGGGCTGCGGGCGCCTCCTTGCACCACAACATCATCAACAACCTGGGCATCCACGCGCCCGGATTCGACAACAACATCTTCGACATCTACACGCCCGCCAACAAGGGAATCGAGATCTACAACAACACCTGGGACGCCGGCGGCAACGCCCTGGCCCTGTACGGTCCGGCCATCCGCGTGCGCGGCGGCGCCACGCTGAAGAGCATCCGCAGCAACGCCTTCGTCCACTTTCCGTACTACCTGGCCCCGGTGGTCACCGGCGATCGTGACATGGAGACCAAGACCGGCCCGCAAGCGCTGGCCGACTACATCGACTACAACGCGTTTTACAACCCCGAGCACAAGACGCCGATGCCGCAGAGCTATTACGGCAAGACGACCACCAACGCCACGCCCGGCAGCCCCGGCTTCGGCGGCCACGACGTCGGCGGATTCAACGCCGACGTCGATCCGAAACTGGCCGGCACCACCGACAAGTCAGCGCCGGAGAACAGCGGCCTGTTCCCCTTCTCTCAGGGCGACATCTGGGCCCGCAAGGCGACGATGTCGCTGATGCTGCAGCAGTTCGCCAACTATTATCGGCCTGACACCGGCAGCCCGCTGACCGACGCCGGCGATCCCGCCGACGGCGACGGCAACGACGTGGGCGCCATCGACACAGGCCGCCTGAACGCGAAGTTCACGCCGTTCGACGCCTGGGGCAAGTAGGCGGGGCGCGGCGCCACCGCTTGGCGTCGAACGATCTGTCCGGGTGATCTGCACAGATCGAACGAACAGTCGTCCCTGGTGCCCGTTGACCGCGGGCTTTTCGAGGCACGGAGATTGCGTGATGCACTCTCATGACCATCGCCGACCTGCAATCGGTAGTGTCTTTCCAGGGATGGAGCCTGGCACCGCACGGTGGTCCGCGTGCGCCGCTCACGCCGCGCGAACGTCAGATCGTCGATTCAGTGCTGGACGGCCGGACCACGAAAGAGATCGCGTTCGACCTGGGCGTCTCGGACGCCACGGTGCGGGTGCTCTACTCGCGCGCCATGAAAAAGCTGGGGAGATCGAAGAAAAGGAGGAAAAGCAAAACGAAGACAAACCGTCGAACATCGCGCGCCTGATCCGATCGCCTGGGCGACCCGCGCAGGTTGACAATTCCTTCCCGCCGCCCGAATAATCTGGTCAAGTGGTTCCGGAGCGGGGGACGTGACCAACTCGAACGGTAACGCCAGCAAAGAAAACGGTCACTCCCCAACCAAAGCGGCCTTCCTCCCGGGCGATGTCGTCGCTAATCGCTACCGGATTGATCGCCTCATCGGCAGCGGCGGCACCGGCGAGGTCTATGAGGCCTTCGATACCGGGCTGGGCGAGCCGGTGGCCCTCAAGACCCTGAAGCCGAGCGTCGCCGGTGACGCCGTTCAGCTGGAACGGTTCCGGCGCGAGATCCAGAGCGCACGCAAGGTCACCCACGCCAACATCTGTCGCATCTTCGACATGGGGCTGCACACCAGCGGCGGACGCGAGCGTTTCTTTCTGACCATGGAGCTGCTGAGCGGCGAAAGCCTGGCCCAGCGACTGGAGACCGGCACCGCTTTTGCTCCCAATGAAGCGTTGCCTATCATCGAGCAGATCGCCGAAGGCCTGGACGCCGCCCACCGGGCTGGCGTCATTCACCGCGACCTGAAACCCGCCAACGTCATGTTGCTGGCCCCCACGGATGGCCAGGCCGCGCCGCGAACGGTGATCACCGATTTTGGCATTGCCCTGTCCGACGAACAGGGTGAGATCAGGCTGACCCAGAGCGGGGAGCTGGTGGGCACGCCCGAATACATGGCGCCGGAACAGGGCGACCTGGGTCCGGCGGGCCCGACCACCGACGTTTACGCGTTGGGTCTGATCATCTATGAGATGTTGAGTAAGCACCGCCCCTTCAGCTCGGCCGCCACGCCCATGGAGACCGTTCTCATGCGGCGCCGTCAGCCGCCGCGTCCACTGCATGATGTCATGCCGGGGATCGATCCCGTCTGGGAGACCGCCATTCACCGTTGCCTGGAGCGCGAACCGGCCCGCCGTTTTCAAAGCGCCGGCGCCGTGGTGGGCGCGCTGCGGGGCGACGCGCCCGATCCTTCTTCAACGTCATCCTCCTCCAGGTCGGACCGCAGTTTCCTGGACCGGTTCACCCGGAAGCGGCGCTAGCGCCATGCCTGCACCGACGGTCCACCAATCCACGGCGACAGAGGGCGACGGGTCCAAGGGGAGCAGCGGCGGGACGTTGCACCTCACCGTGATGGCGCCCAACGTGTTCGAGACCCATCCCCTGCCCACCGGGGGCGCGATTCGCATCGGCCGCGACGACAGTGTTCAGGTGCGGGTCACCGACGAGCTGGCCTCGCGCCAGCACGCCTGTCTGTACATCGACGCCTCGGGACCGCTGTCGATCGAAGATCTGAAAAGCGAGAACGGTACCTTCGTCAGGGGCGAGCGGATCGAACCCGGCCAGCGCGT
>DATLVT010000051.1:0-4958 GCA_035577105.1 Polyangia bacterium | reverse complement strand
CCGAGGCGGGCGAGCCAGTGCCACCCACGATGCCCTCGTCGCCAAGATGGCGGCCACCGAGACGCTGGCCGGGACCGTCCAGGCGAACGCGAACAAGGCGGCCGAGTACGGCAAGCCATCGACCACCCCCCAGCCGGGAGTCACCGTCGAGGTCTCTGACCCGCGCGCGACCGGCAGCACGCTGACGGAGCAGATCTCGTCGCCCAAGGTCGGCAGCGGGGACGTTCGCCCGGGACTGAATCCCGGCAATCTGTCGCTCGATCGCGTCCGCGTCGATTCGTCAAAGCGCGCGCTGACGACCAACCTCGGCGTGCCCGTGGCCGACAACCAGAGCTCGCTCAAGGCTGGCCTGCGTGGTCCGGCCCTGCTCGAGGACTTCATCCTCCGCGAGAAGATCACCCACTTTGACCACGAACGCATCCCGGAGCGCATCGTCCACGCCCGTGGCTCGGCCGCCCACGGCTACTTCCAGTGCTACGAACCGCTCACGGACGTCACGCGGGCGTCGATCTTCTCCCAGCGGGGGAAGCGCACGCCCGTGTTCACGCGATTCTCGACGGTCATCGGGGAGCGCGGCTCGCCCGACACGCCTCGCGACGTGCGTGGTTTCGCCGTCAAGTTCTACACGGACGAGGGCAACTGGGATCTCGTCGGCAACAACATCCCGGTGTTCTTCATCCAGGACGCCATGAAGTTTCCGGACCTCATTCACGCCGCCAAGCCGGAACCCCACTTCGGGATCCCGCAGGCCGCGACGGCGCACGACACCTTCTGGGACTTCGTCTCGCTGATGCCCGAATCGACGCACATGCTGATGTGGGCGATGTCCGACCGTACGTTGCCGCGCAGCCTGCGAATGATGCAGGGCTTCGGCGTCCACACCTTCCGCTTCGTCAACCAGGCCGGCAAGTCGACGTTCGTGAAGTTTCACTGGAATCCGGTGGCGGGGACGCACTCTCTCGACTGGGACGAGTCAGTCAAGATCTGCGGCGCCGATCCGGACTTTCATCGGCGCGACCTGTGGGAGGCGATCGAGGCCGGCAACTTCCCGGAGTGGGAGCTGGGCGTTCAGCTCTTCTCGGAGAAGCAGGCGGAGGCCTTCAGCTTCGACGTACTTGACGCCACCAAGCTGGTGCCCGAGGAGCTTGTCCCCGTGCGGCCGGTGGGCAAGATGGTGCTGGACCGCAACCCCGACAACTTCTTCGCCGAGACGGAGCAGGTCGCCTTCTGCGCGGCGCACATCGTTCCCGGTCTCGACTTTTCCAGCGATCCGCTGCTGGCGGGCCGCATCCACTCGTACCAGGACACGCAGATCTCGCGGCTGGGCGGGCCCAACTTTCACGAGATCCCCATCAACGCCTCCGTGGCGCAGGTTCACAACAACCAGCGCGACGGCATGCACCGCCAGGCCGTGAATCGCGGAAAGGTGTCTTACGAGCCGAACTCGCTGGCGGGGGGGTGCCCTTTCCAGGCGGGCGCCACGGGTTTCACGTCGTACCGCGAGCCGATCGAGGAGGACAAGGTGCGCGGGAAGCCCGAGCGCTTCGCCGAGCATTACAACCAGGCGACGCTGTTCTGGAACAGCCAGACGCCCGTGGAGAAGGCCCACATCATCCGAGGTTTTCGCTTCGAGCTGACGAAGGTCCAGGTGCCGGCCATCCGCACGCGCGTCGTCTCCATGCTCGCCAACGTCGACGCCGAACTGGCCGACACGCTGGCGGCGCAGCTTGGCATGGAGCGTCCCAAGGCGATGCCGAAAGCGCTCAAGCGGGCGCCCCGACCCGAGATCGAGCGCTCGCCGGCGCTGTCCCTGTTCGCTCGCCCCGGCCAGGCCGGCATCCGTGGCCGCCGCATCGCCATCATGGTGGCCGACGGCGTCGACGGGGCGGCGGCGCGCGCCCTTCACAAAGGTCTCACCAAGCAGGGCGCAGTCCCGCGCTACATCGGGCCCCGCCTTGGCGCCGTACCCACCGAGGGCGGTGACTCGCTGGAGGTCGAGGTCACGCTGGAGACGATGCCCTCCGTGCTGTTCGACGCGCTGGCGGTACCCGGCGGCAAGAACGCCAGCAAGGCGCTCGGCAACGTCGGCCAGGCCCTGGAGTTCATCAGGGAGCAGCACCGGCACGCCAAGGCCATCCTCGCGCTCGGAGCGGGAGCGGACCTCCTCGAGAACGCGGGCGTACCGGCAACGCTACCGACGGGCGCGCCCGATCCGGGGGTCCTCGTCGGGCGTCAGGCAGGCGCGGGCGATCTGATCGCGAAGTTCGTGGCCGCCGTCGCCAAGCACCGACATCACGAACGCGAGCTGGATCCGCCCGGACTCTGACCCGGAAGAATCAGCTGGTTCAGAGCGCCTGATTGGTCGACCTGGACCGGGTCTGGGAGCGTCTGCCCGGCCGCCCCTCTCGGTTGACCAGACGGCGACGGACGTACCACGCCGCGAGCGCGATCATTGCCCAGGCGCCCACCGCGGCCGCGAAGACGATCCCCATGGCGGCGTGCCCCTGCGCCCGCCAGACGACCAGCGCGAACGCTGTCAGACCGATGGCGCCCAGACTGGCGCCCGACGCCTCTGCGACCGCCGCGCGCCGCGCCCGATGCCCGCGCGACGCCGGGCCGGCCGCGCGGTTCTCGAGACGTTCGATCATAACCAGGCCGACGGGGAAGATGGCGGGAAAGGCCAGGAACAGGCCGCCCACCACGGGCCCGCCCACTTTTCCGACCAGGCCGGTCGCAACGGTGACCAGCCCTCCCGCGGCGAAGCGTAGAAGGTGGCCGTACCAGTGCGTGCGCCGCAAGGCGGTGGCGTCCAGGCGGATCCTCATGTCGTGCCACCGAGAGCCACCAGCCAGCCGGCAGCCGCCACGGCGATCCAGACCGCGAGACCAAGGCTGGCCACGACGCTCGGTCGCCCCACCCGACCCGCGAGAACACGAACGACGACCGTCGCGTACACGAAGAACGCCACACCGCCGACGACCATCGACCTGGCCTCCCAGGCGACGTACGCCGAGCCATGGCTGACGGCCGCCAGCAGGAGCGTGGCCAGCGCGACCGACGGCGCCGCCGCGAAGAGGCCCGCGAAACTCTTCGGTCGAAACAGGTCGCCCAGCAGAGCGAAGACCGAAACCAGCGCGCCCCCCACCAAGAACCGAATGAGGAGCTCGCCCATTACCCCGATTGCCCGCGCCGGCGTTCTTTCCGCCAGGTCTTGGCGGCCGCCTCCACCAGGCGCCAGGCGCCCTTCGGCCCCTTGCATCCGAGCACACGAAATGTTTCCCCGTACTCGGCGTGGTAGTTCACGAAGAACTTCTCAAGCTCCTTCAGCAGGCTGCGATTGAGATCGTCGATGTGCTTGAGATCGGCATGCGTATAGCTGGGCACCGCCACCGCCACCAGCCGATCATTGCGCATCTTCTTGCCCTTCTTTTCGCACTGTTCGCCGAGGATGACGCCGATGAGGCGACAGCCCACCAGCCCGCCCGTCGTGGCCGACTCATCCATGAGCACCAGGGCGTCCAGCGGATCGCCGTCCCCGCCCCGCGTCGAGGGGACGAAGCCAAAATCGTAAGGAAAGCTCATGCCCTCCGGGAGGACCTTCTTCAGGCGAAAGACCCCGAGCTTTTCGTCATAGGCCATCTTGTTGCGGCCGCCGCGGGTCGTCTCGACGACGACGTGCAGTATCGGCTTGCCGCCATCCTTCAAGTAAGGCGGCAGGTGCGTCGGAACCGGAACCTTGGAAGCCTCGCGAGCCATCTCGAGAGGATCTATAGGCATCCCGTCGGTGAGGAACAAATACAGAACAGCTCGGAGAATCGCTGACAGCGGGTTCCGTCACCCCGCCCCGTCCGACGACGGCTACATCGGCGGGACGAGGCCGTCCTTGCCGATCGTCAGCCGCAGGGCGCGCAGGCTGCCGTCGGACTGCTTCGCGGCGATGGCGAACAGGTGCACGCCGGGTTTGAGCTGGGATCTGTCTCCGGGCTCCAGCTTCACCACCTTCGCATTGGAAGGCACCACCACGGTCTGCTCGCCGTCCTTGTAGGTGAGCGACAGCTTGTGCCCGGCAACCTTCGAGACGGTTGCGTTGGTCATCGTGCTCGCTGATTTCCCGCCGCCGGATTCGTCCATCTTCGAGACGGTGGCGTTTGTCATGGTGCTGCCGGGACGGAGATCCCAGGGCCGATGCCCCTCGCCGGTTCCGCGCATCGAGTCGGGAAAGACGTGCACCTCGATGGCGCGCAGCGTGCCGTCCTTGCCCGGCACGGCGGTGGTTCCGATGAAGGCGCCGTCCTTCACGTCGGACATCTCACCTTTCTCGGCCAGCGACACCTTGACGTCGTCGGCGACGGTCAGCTTGGTCGTCTTGCCGTTGCCTGACTTAACGGCGAGCGTGCTCCCGTCGACGGAGACGACCTGACCGCGGACGTGTTCCGGGGTTGCCGTCTGGGCGACGGCGACGAAAGAAAACAGGCTCGCAGTGAGGAATGCCATGCGGTTCATATGTGACCTCCTTGAGCAGCCGGACGCTCTGCATCCGGGGTTCCCTGGATAATCGGATACGACCGGACCTGGCCGTAGCCTGATGCTCGAAAGATGACGGTCATGAGTATAGCCTCCGGAATCATGAAGTCGCCGCGGGCCGAGCAGCCTGTCGCCGTCCGGATCACCCACTGGGCGAACGTGCTGCTGCTTGCCGTGATGGCAACAAGCGGATTGCAGATCCTGGCCGCCTTCCCGGAGATGGGAGCGAAGGGCGCGCCGGCTCGCTGGTATCCCCTGCAGGACTGGATACCTCCATCCTGGATACGCGCGGGCGGCTGGCTGGCGGGTGCGCGCGGCCTGCACTTCGGGCTGGCGTGGCTCTTCGTGGCCAATGCGCTGGTGTATCTGGTCTGGGTGACCGTCACCGGCGAGTGGCGCCGGCGCGCATTTCAGCCGGGGCGCGACGGCCGCAA
>DATLVT010000050.1:0-5821 GCA_035577105.1 Polyangia bacterium | reverse complement strand
CGCGGCGGCCGCTGTACGCCCAGGTCCAGCGCCGGCTGGCCGACGATCTGCCGATGCTGCCGCTGTGGCACGAGGACAACGTGGTGGCCGCCCGGCGCACCGTGGAGGGATATCGCATCAGCCCAACGGCGGGGCTGGGTGGCATGGTGACGGCGACCAAGCGTCGCTAATCTTGCTAGATTCGGTCCATGGATCTATTTGCCCGGGCGGCGTCAAAGGACCGGCGGGGGCAGCCTCTGGCGGAGCGCATGCGGCCGCGGTCGCTGGGCGAATTCGTCGGCCAGGGGCAGTTGCTGGGCAGCGGCCGCTTGCTGCGCCGGGCGCTGGACGCGCGCGAGCTGCCGTCGTTGATCTTGTGGGGCCCTCCCGGGACGGGCAAGACCACGCTGGCCCGGCTGCTGGCCACGGAAGCGCAGGCGCGGTTCGTGGCCATGTCGGCGGTGATGGCGGGGGTCAAGGATCTGCGCGAGGCCGTGGCGGAGGCCGCCGTTCACCGGGACGAACGGGGCGAGCGCACGGTCCTGTTCATCGACGAGATCCATCGTTTCAACAAGGCCCAGCAGGACGCGTTGCTGCCGCACGTCGAGGCGGGAACGGTGGTCCTCATCGGAGCCACGACCGAAAATCCGTCGTTCGAGGTGAACGCCGCCCTCCTGTCGCGGGCCAAGGTGGTGGTGCTGAAGGCGCTGACCGAGGAGGAGCTGCGGCTGGTCGTCGATCGCGCCCTCGCTGATGGCGAGCGCGGCCTGGGAGGTCAGCCGCTGGACGTCCCCGACGACGTGCGCGCCCTGCTGGCGCGCGAGTCGCGCGGCGACGCGCGGCGGGCCCTCACCACGCTGGAAGCGGCGGCCGCCGTCGCCACGCCCGACGCCGCGGGGCGCAAGCTGATCACGCCAGCCATCGTCGAGGAGGCGCTGCAGCGGCGGACCATCCTGTACGACAAGGCCGGCGACGAGCACTATGGCGTGGTCAGCGCGTTCATCAAGAGCTTGCGCGGCACCGACCCTGACGCCGCCGTTTACTGGATGGCCCGCATGCTGGAGGCGGGCGAGGATCCGCTGTTCGTCTTGCGGCGCATGGTGATCTTCGCCGCCGAGGACGTGGGCAACGCCGATCCGCAGGCGCTGGGCGTGGCGGTGTCGGCCCTGGAGGCCTTTCGTTTTGTGGGGATGCCCGAGGGCGTCCTGCCCATGACGCAGGCGGTTTTGTATCTGGCCGCCGCGCCCAAGAGCAACACCGCGGTCACCGCCTACGGCGCCGCCAAGGCCGACGTCGACGCGCACGGGGCGCTGCCGGTGCCGGCGCACCTGCGCAACGCCACCACGCCGCTGCAAAAGTCGATGGGCCTGGGCGCCGGGTACCAGTACCCCCACGACTTCAAGGGCCACTACGTCGCCGAGGAATATCTGCCCGAGGCGCTGCGCGGCCATCGTTACTATCAGCCGTCGGCGTCAGGCCGCGAGGCAGACATCGCCGCGCGCCTGGGCGCCTTGCGCGCCGAGCGCGACCAGACAGATCAGGACGACAAGAAAACCGAGAAGTAGACGCGGCTACGGCCAGAGCCGGCGCAGCGCGCCCAGGTCCAGATGCGCGGCCCAGTGCTTGGCGGCGCGGGCCATGATCTTCGCCTTGTCGCGCTTGCTGATCTCCGGCCGCTGGGTGAAGACGTCATGGTCGGCCGCCTCGATCTTGTCCAGGATGGCCGTGCCGATCAGCCAGATCAACGTCAGCTCCATGCGCAGGTCGCGATCCAGCATGTCCAGCAGCGGCCGGCCCCGTTCATACAGGGCGCGCGTGCGGGCCACTTCAAAGCGCAGCAGATCGCGCATGGTCTTGCTGGGCTTCAGCGAACGGACGTCCGCCTCCGTCAGCCCGAAGAAGTGCAGATCCTCGGCCGGAATATAGATGTGGCCGCGCGCGGCGTCGGCGGCCACGTCCTGCCAGAAGTTCGTCAGCTGCAGCGCCGTGGAGATCTCGTCGGCGAATCGGAACAGCTCGGGCTGTCGATAGCCAAACAGCGACAGCAGCAGCCGACCGACGGGATCCGCCGATTTCGCCGTGTACCCGCGCAGGGCCTGGAACGTCGAATAGCGGCGCACGTCGATGTCCATGCGGAACGCGGTCAACATGTCGGCCAGAGGCGGCAGCGGCAGCTCGCGCTTTTCGATGGTGTCGGCCAGCGCCACGAACACCGGGTGGTCGGCTTCGCCGTGAAAGCAGCGGTCCAGCTCGCCTTGCCAGCGGTCCAGCGCCTCCAGCCGCCGTCCTTCGTACTGCGGCTCGTCGGCGAAATCGTCAGCGCTGCGGGCAAAGGCGTAGAGCGCGATGAGATGCGGGCGCATCTCGGCGGGGACCAGGCGCGACGCCACCGGGAACCGTTCGGTGTGGGCGCGGGCGAAGTCCTCGCAGTATTTGTAGGACCGCTCGACGGTCCACGGTCCGGGTGGCGTCTCCAACCAGGGGATGGGCGGACGCGCGCTGGGGCCGCGTCCGTTGGTGGCGCCGGCGCCCGTGCTTGCGCCGGACATCTTTGCGTCCACGCCCGCACCGGCCGGCAGCAGATCGCTGCCTCGTTCGCCCCCCTCTCGCCCCCCGCGCAGGATCTGCCGAATCATGGCCTCGACCCTACCACCGGCAGGACCGCGGTGGGCGCCAGAGGATCTTCGCGCCGCGCCGAGGCCGTGGCCCGGCGGTGCATCGCCATGTGCCCGCGCTGGATGCCGTCGCTGGCCAGGGCGCGCAGCGCGGCCAGGTTCGACGCCATGCCCACGCAACCGATGATCATCCCCAGGGTGCTGGCCGAGTTGACGCCCAGGACCTTCAGGCCCAGGCGCGCCCCGGCGTGCACCTGCAGCGTGCCGCCCACCGTTCCGACGGCCATGGGCATCTCCAGGCGGCCGACCAGATCATTGCCGTCAGTGTCCCAGGTGGCCAGCGGACGATAACGTCCGCCGCTGGCGGCGAAGGCGTGCGCGCCGGCCTCGACGCCGCGCCAGTCGTTTCCGGTGGCGATGACCACCGCGTCGACGCCGTTCATGATCCCCTTGTTGTGCGTGGCTGCCCGGTAAGGATCGTCCTCGGCGAAACGCGAGGCGGCCACGATGCCGTCGCGCACCGCCGCGCCGTCAAGCCCCGCGGTGGCCAGCGCCGCCGCCGGCACGCGCGCCTTGACCCGCACGCAGCGCCGATCGCACAGGTTGGTGAGGATGCGCAGCCCAGAGCGACCGCCCGCCAGCGTCGCCAGCCGCTCGGCCACCGTCTCGGCGACGGTGTTGACCATGTTGGCGCCCATGGCGTTGCGGCAGTCGATGTGGATGTGCACGATGACCCGCCCCGGACGGGACCGGACCTCCAGGGTGCGGGCGCCGCCGCCGCGGGCGACCAGGCGGGGCAGCGCGCTGTGGGCCAGCTGCAACAGCTCGGCGGTGGCGTGGGCGATGCGCTCGCAGGCGCGCTGCGGATCGCTGATGCCGACGATCTCCACCTGGGCGGTCATGATCGGATCGTCGGCCTCGGCGATGAAGCCGCCCCCTTGGCGCACCATGCGCGCGGCGTTCGACGCGGCGGCGATCACCGACGGTTCCTCGACGGCCATGGGCACCAGATAGTCGCGGCCGTTGACCATGAAATTCAGGCCCAGCCCCAGCGGCAACGCATAGACACCGACCACGTTCTCGACGACGCTGTCGGCGCCGCGCGTGTCGATCCCGCCGTGCTCCAGCGTGGCCCAGTCGGCGTCAGTGAGGTCGCTGTTGATGCGCAAGGCCTGCCGGCGTTCTTCCACCGTCAGCCGGTAAAACCCGGGGATGCGCGAGCCGTTCTTCGTCGTCTTGACCACGTCGGACATGATGCTCCTCTGTCTTTACCGATAAGAAACGATCCTTGACGTCAACGCCGGAGAGCCCCTTCCGAATCAATGTGGACATCCAGAATCTGAACACCGGCCGCGGGCGCGCGCGTGGTGAACGCAGCGGCGCCGGCGCGATCCGGGAAGAAGGCCACGCCCACGTCACCGCCGCCGGCGCCCGACGGCTTGGCCGCCCCGCCCAGCTCTTCGGCCAGCTTCTCGGCATGCTGCAAGGCTGGCGTCACGATGGTGACGTTGGCGGCGCGTCCCAGCGCCGCCATCACCTGCCCGGCCGCCCGCGCCGACATGATGAGGCGGCGGCCGTCTCCCAGGGCCATCGATTCGATGAACGAATCGGCGGCGCGGCGCAGTTCGGCGATCAGCCAGCGGTGCTGTTCGGGCGCCCGCTCGGCCAGCGCGGCGACGGCGCGCACGCGATCCACCGTCGAGCTGGGCTCGCCGGCGGCGAACACCACCATCTCCACGCAGGTCAGCGGCGCCAGCTTGCGAATCACCGGGACGCCGCCGGCCGGACGCATGTACGACAGGATTCCCCCGTGCGCCGAAGCCGCGACGTCGGCGCCCGAGCCGACGCCCCCCTGGGCCGCCCGGTGCGCGGTGTCGGCCAGCGAGAACAACAGATCCGTGTTGCCGGCCATCGGCACGCCGGCGAACTCCAGCATCGCTCCCACCGCGGCGACCGCCGTGGCGGCGCTGGAGCCGAGGCCCAGCTTCTTGCCGTCGCCCGACAGCGCGCTCGAGTCGACCAGGATCGATCCCGGCGGCAGCGCGGCGCCCCGATCGCCGAGCGCGAGTGAGGTGACGCGCATCACCTCGGTGATCAGCGCCGATTCGTCGTCGGACTCGTCGAGGAACTGCCCGACGGCGTGACGATTGATGGCCGCCACCACCGCCACCCCGCCCTCCAGGACGGCGTACTCCCCGATCAGGAACAGCTTGCCGGGGGCCTGCACCACCGGATGACCGCGCAAGGTCGTTCGACTCATCGCTGGGTCACCCTTCCTCGACGACGCGCGCGCCCTGGCCCGGCGACGCGACCAGCGTGCGCTGCACGCCTGGCACCGCCGCCAGCGCCGCGGCCACCGCCGGCGCCTGCGCCGCCTCGCACAGCACCTTGACGTGCGGCCCGGCGTCGATGGTGAAAAACGCGGCCACCCCGCCGGTGCGCAGCGCCAGGACCGCGTGCATGGCCGCCAGCGTGGCGGGGTTCCAGTAGATTATCGCCGGATCCGCGGCCATGGCCGTGGCGTGCATGCGCAGGGCGCTGCGCTCGGCGACGATGCCCAGTCGCTCCAGATCGTGGCTGGAGATGGCGGCGCGCGCCGCCACCAGGTCGGCGTCGCTGCCCGCCACCCACGCCGCGTAAAACGGCGAGGTGCGTGCGGTGCGATCCATCGCCGCCGTCGATCCCAGCGCCTTGGCTTCGCTGGCCGTCACCGCGATGACCAGCCGGACGTCCCACGGGGCGCTCTCTTCCAGCGGCCGGGCAAAACTGTCGCTGCCGTCTGGCCGCTCGCCACGCGCCATCTCGACGAAGCCGCCGAAGATCGATCGCGCCGCCGATCCCGATCCGATCCGCGCCAGCGCCGACAAGGCCGGGGGCGCCAGCGACAACCCGGCCGCGCGCGACGCTGCCAGGGCCAGCGCCGCGAACCCCGAGGCCGACGACGCCAGCCCCGCCGCCGTGGGAACGGTGTTCTCCGTGACCACCTCGGCGGACTGCGTGTGTCCCGCCTGCTGACGAATCACGTCGAGGAACCGGCTGACCCGCCAGGCGAACCGATCGTCGGCGGGGGCGTTGCCCAGGCGCACGCGGTCGCCACCTGACACGCCGCCGAACCGCACGGTGGTGCGCGTCCCCATCTCGGCCAGCGTCAACGACAGGCTGCCCGTGGCCGGCAGGTTCAGCTCGGGCTCGCGTTTGCCCCAGTATTTCACCAGCGCGATGTTGGT
>DATLVT010000049.1:0-24769 GCA_035577105.1 Polyangia bacterium | reverse complement strand
GACGAGATCCAGAATGTGTCGGGGTGCGCCGCGAGCTGTCCGCCGTGAGCGACACCCACAACCCAGCGAGGACCCGATGACTGGCCACGCACCTCACGACGATCGCGACCGGGCAGATGCGGCCGAAGAGGGGGACCACGGTCCTACGCAAGAACACGACGACGATCAGCACCCTGGCATAGCGCGCGATGACCTGCTGCGTATCGGCCTGGTAGCGACAGCCGTGATCGTCTCCTGGTTCTTACCGTGGCAGCCGTTCGCGAGGGTCAATATCGTCGCCCTCGCGGCTACCCTCGTAGGCGGCTACCCGATCTTCACGGAGGCATTCGAGGCGC
The DNA here is from genome assembly GCA_035577105.1 of Polyangia bacterium. Classification (GTDB taxonomy): domain Bacteria; phylum Myxococcota_A; class Polyangia; order Fen-1088; family Fen-1088; genus DATKEU01. The sequence continues at coordinate 24,434 of DATLVT010000049.1, read as the reverse complement.
TGCGTAAGCGTCGCATGACGATGGAGCTGTCGATGACGATCGCTCTCGTCGCCGCGCTCACGATCCGAGAAGCCTTCACAGCGGTCGTCATCGTCCTGTTTGTCTTGATCGCGGAAGTTCTCGAGCACATGACGGTGGGCCGGGGACGACGAGCGATCAAAGACCTGCTGGCACTGCTGCCCCAAAGAGTCGCGGTTCGACGGGACGACGGAGTCACGGATATCGCGGCCGACGCTCTCCGCGCCGGCGAGGTCGTCGTCATCAGGCCGGGTACTCGCGTTCCTGTGGACGGCATCGTCGAGAAAGGGCACTCATTTGTCGACCAATCAGCGATCACGGGCGAATCCCTGCCCGTCGAGAAGGTGCCGGGCGCGTCGGTATTCGCCGGCACCATCAACCAGTCAGGCGCGCTCGAGGTAGGTGCCACGAGTGTCGGACGCGACACCGCCTTCGCGAGGATCGTGGAGGCCGTCGAGCGAGCGGAGGCTTCGCGCGCGCCGATTCAAAAGATCGCGGACCGCCTGGCGGGGTACCTCGTCTATTTCGCCTTGGGCGCAGCGGCGCTGACATTCGCGCTCACGCGGGACGCTCGCTCGACGATCTCGGTCATCATCGTAGCGGGCGCGTGCGGGATCGCCGCAGGGACGCCGCTGGCCATTCTGGGGGCCGTAGGGCGGGCGGCGAAGCACGGAGCCATCATCAAGGGAGGCATCTACCTGGAGGTTCTCGGGCGGGTGGACACGATCGTCCTGGACAAGACCGGGACCCTGACACTCGGTGAGCCTCAGATCGTCGGCCTACACCCGGCGGCTGGCATCACCGCGAGTCAATTGCTGGAGGCGGCGGCGATCGCAGAGTTGCCCTCCGAGCATCCGCTCGGTAGGGCCGTATTGCGGCGAGCCAAGGCTGATGGCATCGGGCCATCCGAGCCTGACCATTTCTCATATGCGCCGGGGAAGGGGATCGCGTGCTCGTACGGCGGCGAGCGAATTGTCGTCGGTAACCACGCGCTCTTTGAGGACGAGGGCATCGCCGCCCCTGCCAAGGGCGACGGGACGGTCGTGCTCGTCGGGCGCGGCGGCCGGTTCTACGGCACCCTGGAGGTCGCGGACGTCATTCGACCCGAGGCAGCCATGGCCATAGCCGACCTCAAGAAGATGGGGCTGCGAACCATCCTGCTGACGGGCGACGCCAAGCAGATCGCGGAGGAGGTTGGCGCCCACTTGGCAGTGGATGAGCTTCACGCCGAGTTGATGCCCGAGGACAAGCTCGCGCAGATAAGAGCGCTTCAAGATGCCGGCCACCAGGTCGCCATGGTGGGGGATGGCGTCAACGACGCTCCAGCTCTGGTGCAGGCCGATGTCGGGATTGCCATGGGGTCTGGCACTGACGTGGCGAGGGAGTCGGCGAACGTGCTGCTCCTCGGCAACGACCTTCTGAAGCTCGTCGAGACTGTACGGATCGCTCGCCGATGCCGGACGATCATCTGGCAAAACTTCATCGGAACGCTTCTCGTCGACGGCGGCGGCGTGTTGATGGCCGCGTTCGGCTTCCTGAACCCCCTCCTGGCGGCGTTCATCCATGTTTCGTCTGAGCTGCTGTTTATTTTGAACTCGGCGCGCCTGCTGCCTTCGAGAGCTCGCACAGACGAACATGGAGGACAACCTCGGGCCGTCTCGGTCATGCCGGCAGGGACCTAGGTCCTTCTGGTAGCAAGAGAGTCGAAAGGCGGGGATGAGACGGGGGCCATCGCGCGAAGAAGTCCCCATCTGTGAGCAACCGGGGCCTCACCCACCTCCTAGTGAGTTGAACCCGGTCTCGCCGCGGAGCCGCTGGAAAGGCGCTACGCGGAGTTAGGCTTGTCGGGGCGAGAGGATTTGAACCTCCGACCTTTCGGTCCCGAACCGAACGCGCTACCAGGCTGCGCCACGCCCCGGAAAACTGGAACGCACCCTATGCCAAATTAACGGCAGGGAGTCAATGTTCATCAACCAGTATCTCCGCCCAGGCGCCGCAGCCGCACCCGCCGCAGCAGGACATCGACCAGGAACAGCCCGATGGTGACGAGCAGGACCTCCGTGCGCAGCGGCACCTGTGCAGTGCGATGGTCCGCCCCGGGGTCGAAGGCGCGGGCGGGATCGCCCAGGTTTGTCCCTCCGGTACGGGCGGCGACCGCCCGCAGCAGGGCCGGCCCCGAGACCGCCGCGGCGTCCCCGGTGCGCGGCCGCAGCTCGCGCGCAAAGGGGAGGGTGAGGCGACCGCTGGCCTCGGCAATCGGCAACGTGCCGCGCATCAGGACCGCGTCCAGCAGCATGGCGCCGCCGCCCACGGCGCCCGGAAACTGCGCCCGCGCCTCGTAGTGTCCCGGTGCGGTCTCGGTGAGGGCGATCTTTCTACGGGCGGCGCTCGCATTTTCACCCCCGCCGCCCCCGGCCGCGCCTCCGCCCAGGGCCTCCACGATCTCGACGTCGCCTTGCAGCCCGCTCAGGAACTGATCGTCGGCGCCGACGGCATCGATGGCGATGTCGACGTTGTCGTTGTCCAGCGTGGCCACCAGCGGCAGGTGGGTGGCGGCGCGCCGGCGCATGGTGCTGCGCACGACCTGCGCCCAGAATTTCGGATAGGCCACCCAGCGCGCCCAGTCCGCCGACCAGCGCGGCTTGATGTCGCTGGTCCAGGCGCCCACCAACCCCAGGCCCACCTGCCACCGCGCCAGCAGCGGCGCGCCGTCGCCCGTGGTCAACAGAAGATCAGCCTCGGGGCGCGACCGGGTCACGGTGTATCCGCGCAGCTTGGGCGCCTCCTCGAACGGGATGCCGGCCAGGACCTCGGCGCGCTTGGCGACGCGGACGGTGGTCGGCTCCTCGACGACTGACCGGCGCCCCAGCTGGGACGTCTCGCGGCTGAAGATGCGGGGGATGCTGGCCGGATCGCGCGTGTGATAAAAGCGGCCGCCCCCGCGGCTGGCGATCATCTGCAGCAGGGTCTGGTCGGCGCCGTCGCCCACGCCCACGGCCGAGAACGTGATCTGGGCGGTGCTGGCGCCTTCTACCAGGTCGGCGATGCCGTCGTACGCCGACTGGCCGTCCGACAGCAGGATGACGTGTTTTTTTCGCGCCCGCGCCGGGGTCAGCTCGTCGACGGCCTCGCGCAGGCCGGCCAGAATGTTGGTGCCGCCGCTGGCCTGGATGCGCGCGATGTCGCTGAGGATGCGCATGCGGTTGGCGGCCTGCTGCAGCCGCACCACCGGCACCGCCTGGTTGTCGAACACGATGACGGCGATCTGATCCGTCGGCGGCATCATCTCGGCGGTGGCGCGCGCCGCTTCCTTGGTGAGGTCCATCTTTGGGCCGCTCATCGATCCCGAGCGATCGATGACCAGCGCCAGGGCCAGCGTCGCCTCGTCCATCTTCTCAGGCAGATCCAGGCGCACCGGCAACAACGGCGCCAGCCGGCTGCCCGCGTACCCCCCCGAGCCAAAGCTGCCCGGGCCGCCCGCCATCAGCAGGCCGCCGCCGTTGCGCACGAAGGTTTCGATGAGGGACATGGCCTGGTCGCTCACCGCGGCGCGCGCCACGTCGGACAGAATGACCAGGTCGTAACGCTGCAACAGCGTCGCCGAGATGGCCTCTCGCGGGCCGCGAACGTCGACGGCGATCGTCTCTGCCTCCAGGGCGCGGGTGAAGGCGGCCACCGCCTCGGGCTGGCTGTCGATGCACAGCACGCGCGGCGCCGGCGTGGTGGCGACGGCGATGACGCCCTGATCGTTTTCGGGGTGCGCGTTGCCGGCCGACGAGACGATGCGCGCCCGATAGATGCTGATCCCCGCGTCGTCGATGCGCGTCGGCCATGACACCACCGTGGCACCGGCCGCGAAATCGACGGTGCGGTCGGCGATCGGCTGGTGAGGGCGGCCGTCGCGCTCCAGCCGCAGGTCGGCGTGGCCGGCGTGATCGGACAGCAGGCGGATCTGCAGATCGAACGGCGCCCGCGGGCGCACGTCGTCGGGCGCGTCGATTCGCTCGATGGCGATGTCGCCGGCGTCGTCGACCTGGTTGACGCGGGCCTGGTCCAGGGCGACGACGTCGATGCGGACGCCGCGGGCGGCGGCCTGTTCGGTGGCTTGCATGGCGTCGCCGGCGGTGGCTTTCCCGTCGGACAGCAACACCAGGCGCGGGATGCCGCCCGGATCGGTCAGGCCGCCGGCCAGGGCCAGCGCCTTGGCGATGTCGGTGTCCATCCCGGCCGGGGGCGCGAAACGTTCCAGCGGCGGCATGGTCCGCCCGGCAACGCCCCACTCGGCGGCGTCGCGGGCGAAACGCACCACGCGCATGGGAACGGGGCGCGCCCGTCGTCGCCGCGCCGCCGCTTGCTCCAGGTCGGCGATCAGTTGCCGCTGGGTCCCCAGCGCGGCGTCCGACACGCTGGCCGAGACGTCGGCCACCACCACCAGGGACACGTCGCTGACATCGCGCCGCAACGACGGACGCGCCAAGGCCACCGCCACGCCGGCCAGCACAAGAATTCGCAGCGCCGTCTGCAGCCCCAGTTGCCGCCGCGAAAAATCACCTAGCGAGCGGCGCCCGATCCACCACAGCCCAGGCGCCGCCGTCAGCAGCAGCAACCAGGCCGGCCGCTCCAGCGTCAGCTCGTGAACGAACGTCGGTAGAAAGGCGGCCATCCTCAGACCGTCCAGCGGCGGTGGTAGCTCCACCACTCGAACAACGTCAGCGCCGCGGCGACCATCAACGCCCAGCTTCCATACGACCGGTGCCGACCGCCGCGCGTCGGCGTCGCCGACTGCGATTGGTCGACCAGCGGCAACAGGCGTCCCCCCAGCGACAGTCGAGGAACCGGCGCCGTGTCCGACTCGATGGCATCGTTCAGATTGGCGGCCAGGGTGCGGACCACGCCTCCGCCAGCTCTCCCGCTGCCGCCGTCGCCCGCTGTGGCCATCGAATAAAAGCCGACGCTGGTGACCGGCAGCTCGAACGAATCACCCAGCGCCAGCAGTCGCCGCCGCTGTCCGTGCGGGTCGACGACGCTCAGGGCGGCCGCTGCATTCGGCGCCGGCAGGCGAGCGGTCTGCCCCGTGCGCAGCGTGACGGCCTGGCTCTGCTGGTTGCCGGCCAGAAACGACAAGCTGTTGGCAAGCAGCAGCGGAAACGCCGAGCGCATCGGCAGGTCCGACTGACGGACGTCGAAGGCCAGCGCAACGACGCGCAGGTTGGGCCGGGTCCTGGCGATGATGAGCGGATTGCCCAGCGCCGAAGCGACCGCCATGTCGTCGGTGGCCAGTGCCAGGCGCCGTGCCCGTGCGATGTTGATGTCGGTCAGGGCCAGGTGGCGCAACAGCGGATGGTGCGCCTTGGTCTCCGACACGATGGGATCGCTCAGCGTCCCCCGTACGGCGAACGGGCTGCCCGGCCCGCTGGGATCAAGATAGAGAAAACGACCCGCGGTGGGCGCTTGCGGCGGCGTGACGCCGTCAAAGATCACCACGTCATACGCGTTCCAGGGATTGCCCGCCGACGGACCCGCCGCCGCCGTCGCCTTGGCCCGGCGGACATCGACGGCGTCGCCCAGGCTCAGCAGGGCGCCGTCGAGGAAAAGGTTTCCCTCGCCGACGCGCAGGATCTTCAGCCTGGGCGCGGCCGGAATGACCGCGAAGGCGCGGTCGTCAACTGCCAGATCATCGACGGCGGCGGTGCCGGCGTCCCCCGAAAGCAGCGTCGCCTCCAGGCGCGTGTCGGCGGCCGGGACATCAGGCAAGACATGGCGGCGGCGTTCGTCCGGTTCCAGCGTCAGCCGGACGCGCTCGATGGCGACGCGCTGGGGTCCGGCCACGATCTCCACCAGCACCTTCGATGCGACGGCGCGGAAGTTCTGGACCACCAGCGCGGCCTCCACCGACGCCAGATCACCGGGCTTGCGGCGCGCCCCGAACGAGAGAATGGCCACGTTGTCCCGCCGCCGTCCCACCGGGACGAACCGCACGTCGACGCCGGCCAGGGACAGGCCGCCGTCATCGGGGCTGCCTGGTTCTGTCCAGCGGACCTGCCGTCGCGCGTCCTCGGAGAAGGCTCCGTCGCTGATCAATACCAGCGTGGGATGGGGGCGTTCCCGCAACACGGCGCGCGCAAAGGCCAGGGCGCCGCGCAGATCGCCGGGCTCCTCGCCTGCGCCGACGCGTTCGATGGAGGCCCGCAGTCTGGCGGCGTCGTCTTCGAATCCGCTCTCCGGGGTGACCGAGGCGGCGAACGAAACGATCATCAGCCTGTCACCCGCCGCCATACCGGCCACGATCTCCTGGGCGGCGCGGCGAGCCCGGCCGATGCGCAGCCCGTCCTCGTCGCGCGCCCCCATCGACGCCGAGCGATCGATCAATATGACGACGCTGCGTCCCCCCCGATCGGCGGCGGCCGGGCGCGGGTCGGCGGCCGCCAGCACCAGCAAGGCCAGGAACACCAGCTGCAGCAGCAGCGACACCCAGCGGCGCAGCTGGCGCGCCCAGCGCTCTGACCGCCGCTCGCCGCCCAGCGCCGTCCACAGCGGCGAGAAGGCCACCAGGACGCGCCGTCGCTGCAGCTTCAACAGGTAAAGCCCGGTCAGCAGCGCGGCGCCGGCCAGCGCGATCCCGGCGCTGGCGCCCGCCGACAGGCCGCCCAGCAGGAAATCAGGAAGCGCGAAGAAACCCACGCCGGCGCCGCCTTCCGTCAGCCGAGGACGTTGCCAGCGCGGAAGAGGCGCAGGACCACGTCGTCAAAAGGAGTGTCGGAGGTGATGCAAAAACAGGGGACCGCGCCGTCGCGGCAAAAACCTTCCAGCCCGCGCAGCAGCGCCGCTCGCCGTCGCAGGTAGGCGTCGACCACGGCGGGGGCGATGGTCAGCTCGCGCTCCTCGCCGGTCTCGACGTCGCGGATGGTGACGTCGCCGCGCAGGGCAGGGTGCGCCTCCTCGGGTGCGCTGACCTGGATGACCACCACCTCGAAGCGATCATAGCGCAGCAGGTTCAGCGCCTCTCGATAGCCGGCCGGGTCGTAAAAATCGCTGATGAGAATGACCAGGCCGCGCCGCCCCCGTCGATGCCGGCGCAGGAACGTCTTCACCGCCGCCGCCAGGTTGGTGCGCCCGCCCGGCACCACACCGGCGGCGAATCGCAGCAGAGGCAGGATGTGCGCCTTGCCGCGCGCCGGTGGCAATCCCGCGCTCAGTGTCTCGCCGATCGGATACAGCGCCACGCGATCCAGGTTGGCCAGCCCGACATAGGCCAGCGCCGCGCCCACCTGCAGCGCCAGGTCCAGCTTGCGCGGCTGACCCATTCCCATCGACGCGCTGGTGTCGACCAGGACCGAGATGGAAAGATCTTCGTCCTCCTCGAACAGCCGCACCAGAAGGCGCCCCACGCGGCCGTACAGGTTCCAGTCCAGATACCGCAGATCGTCGCCGGCGGCGTACGCGCGGTGATCGGCGAATTCGATCCCGGCCCCGACGCGCCGCGTGCGGCGGTCGGCGCGGGTCACCCCCGCGAAGGTGCGCTTGACGATCACGCTCAGGGTCTCCAGCTTGCGCAAGAAACGCTCGTCGAACCGGCCGGCGCCACTGTCGCCACCGCCGCCACCGTCAGCGTGGGCCGCGGTCTCTGACGATGCGCGCGGTCGGGCAGCGGCGGCGTCGCTCATTCGGTTTCCGGTACGTCGGCCAGCAGCGTCGCCAGGATGGAATCCGTCGAGATACCGTCCGCTTCCCCTTCGAAATTCAGCAGCACGCGGTGGCGCAGCGCCTGTGGAACCACCGCCCTCACGTCATCAAATGAGGGCGCGAACCGCGCGTCACGGATGGCCCGGATCTTCGCCGCCAGGATCACCGCCTGCGCCCCGCGCGGCGAGCTGCCGTAGCGAACGAACTTCTTCACGTCGGCGAACGCCGATCGCGTCGGGTGCGTGGCCTCCACGATGCGCACCACGAAATCCTGGATGGGCCGCGCCACGGGAACCTGCCGCACCAGCTCGCGCATCTGCAGGACGCGCGCCCGGCTGAGCACGGGTTCCACCGCCGCCTCGGTCACGCCGGTCGTGCGATCCAGGATGGCGTGCAGTTCGTCGCGCTGGGGAAACGTCACCCGCAGCTTGAAGAGAAAACGATCCAGCTGGGCCTCGGGCAGGGGATAGGTCCCTTCCATCTCGATGGGGTTCTGCGTGGCCAGGACGAAGAACGGCGGCTCCAGCGGATAGGTCGTCTTGCCGACGGTGACCGACTGTTCCTGCATCGCCTCCAGCAGCGCCGACTGGGTCTTGGGCGTGGCGCGGTTGATCTCGTCGGCCAGCACCAGGTGCGCAAAGATCGGACCGCGCTGAAATTCAAACCGGCGATCGCCGCCCGTCTCCACGATCATGTTGGTCCCGATGACGTCGGACGGCATCAGGTCGGGCGTGAACTGCACGCGCGAAAAAGTCAGGTCCAGCGATTCGCCCAGCGTGCGCACCAGCAGCGTCTTGCCCAGCCCCGGCACGCCTTCCAGCAGGACGTGACCGCCGGCCAGCAGCGCGGCCACCACCCCTTCCACGATGTCGCCATGTCCGACCAGGCGCTGGCCGATGGCGGCGTACAGGCGATCCATGTCGCGGCGAAAATCGGCGACCAGACGGCTGATCACCGCTGGATCAAGCTCCCCGGTGGCAATTGCGGGCGGTTTCACGCTGGCGGTCACGGTGGTGGGCCTCCGGGCTGTGTCGTCGTGCCTTGTCTCGTCGTCGTTTTCGCCGTCGCCGTCCTGGGGCGAATCAGCTGAAAGTACCGTCGCACCAGGTAGCGCTGGCCGGGCGGAACGGCGGTGGCGTCCAGCGACTCTTCCACGACGGCGTCGTAATCCTGGTAGACGCGGCGATAGTCACCGTGCGCGAACCCGCGTGCGGCCGCCGACTGGATCACGGAGGACCGTTTGGGCCCGGCCGCCGAGCGCACCGCGGCCTCCCGCTCCTTGCCGCGCGCCGCCCGCAGGTCTTTCTGGCGGCCCAGCGCCTGGCCGCCGCCTTCATTGCCGATGCCGCCGCCATTTCCCCCCTCCGTCGCCGCCTGATCGGATGAACCCTCACCGCGTCCGTCGCCCTGGTCGCCGCGCGCGGCGACCCCGGTCGAATCGCCAGCGGTCGAGCCGCCCGGCGCTCCCGACCTGCCGTTGCCGCCGCTGCTGCCGTCGGCCATCTCATCACTGTCGCCGTCGCCGTTTTCGCCGCTCTCGCCTTCGTCGCTTTCCCCGTTCTCCTCGCCCTGGTCGCCGCCGCCTTGGCCTGCGCGGCGGCTTCCGCCGGCAGCGCCCCGCTGGCCGCTGGCGGCGCGGGCGAATCGCCGTTGTTCCTGGTGCTGGCGCTGCTTTTCTGAGGGATCTCCGCGGTCGCTCTGTCCCTCGCGCTGCAGCCGTTCTCGAAGCTGCTGGACGGCCCGCGCCAGACGGCGCCTGGCCTCGGCTCCGCGCGATTCTTGCTGCATCCTCGGCAGGCTGCGGGCCCGCTCGCGCAGCTGTTGCTGGCAGGCGGCCGGGTTGTCTCGGCAGGCGCTGGCGGTGTCACGCAGGTCGCGCTCCAGGCGTTGCAGGCGGCGCTCGGCTGGCCCGCTCTCGGCGCCGCTGCCGTCGCCGCCGGCCTGATCCTGCGCCGTGGACTCGCGCTGCAGGCGGCGTTGTGAATCCTCGTCGCCACCGCCCGCTCCCGCGGTCCGCTTCTGGTCGCCGCCCTTGGCTCCGCTACCGCCGTTGCTGCCACCTGGCTCGCGCCCCGCCTGTTCGGCCCCTCGTTCCAGCGCCCGCGCCAGCGACTCGCGCCCCGCCGCCGTCGACCGCTTGGCGCGCGCGGCCAGATCACCGGCGCCCTCGGCGGTGGCCGCCGGGTTACCCGCGGTCAAGCCGTCGGCCAGCGCGCGCGTCTCCTTGGTCGACTCCATCGCCTCGCCGGCCCGGCGCAGGCCCGCCGCCAGCGCCTCGGCGTCACGCGCCGCCTGCTCCGAACGATCCTGCAGCGCCGCAAGCCGCTCCAGCGCCTCGCCGCGCCCGGCTCCTGCCGCGGTCAGCGCGGCGATGACCTTGGCCAGCGCCGCGGCCGCCGCCTCCAGCGTCGGATCCCCCAGCGCCCTGGCCGCCTCCTCGGCGGCGCGCACCTCCAGCCGCTCCGCCTCCAGGTCGGACGCACGCAGCGGCGCCGCCGTGGCCACCCGGGCGCTCACCGCCACCGCGCCGGTGGTCCCCTTGGCCGCCGCGCGCCCGCCGTGTTGTGGAAAAGGCGCCAACGCCGCCACCACCGCCGCCACCGCCCCCAGGCCCAGGGCCGTCACGCCGCGCGGCCGTCGCAGGGGCGCGACGTGCGCCGGCGCCACCAGCTGCCCGCGCCCGACGGCATCCTTGATCGCCGCCCGCATGAACGCCGTCGGTTCCTGTTCCACAAATGCCAGCGCCGACAGCATCCGGTCGCTGCCGGCCCACAGCCGATCCAGCGCCCGCGCGCAACGCCGCAGCGTCACCGGGCGCAGGATCGCCACTCCCGCTCCCAGCAAACCGCCGCCGATCACCGTCAGCAGCGCCCAACCGGCGACGGGACGCCCGACCGGTCCGCGCCAGCGCGCCACCGCGATCCACGCCGCGCTGGCCAGCAGCGCCGCGCCCAGTCCCAGCACCGCGCCCTGCAACGCCGCCAGTCCCCGCAGTCGGCGGCGCACCCTGCGCAAGATGGCCAGCAGTTGGTCGCGCTCCGACACGACAGGATCTTACCAGATGCGTCCGTCTCCATCCGCGCACCGTCGAGCGCCACCCGCCCCACACGCAATGTCCGCTCCCGACCGGTGAAGGCATCTGGTAATCTCAACCGCCGGCCGTGAGATCCGCTCTGTTGTTCTGCACCGTCGCTCTCCTTGGGGGCTGCCGGCTCGCGCGAACCACAGAGGTGGTGGCAAAGGTCGGTGCAGACAACCAACCGGGACCAACCGTCAGGAGATCGACACGGGTGAAATTTACATTGCCGAACGGACTGCAGGTGGTCCTGGAAGAGAACCGGGCCGCGCCGGTGGTGGCGCTGCAGGCCTGGGTGCGGGTCGGCTCCGCCGATGAACCTCCAGAGATGGCCGGCGTGGCCCACGTCTTCGAGCACATGCTGTTCAAGGGGACCACCCGTCGCGGCGTCGGCCAGATCGCCCGCGAGGTGGAAGCGGCCGGCGGCGAAATCAACGCCTGGACCAGCTTTGACGAGACCGTCTACCACCTGGTGCTGGCCTCTGCTTACGTCGACACCGGCCTGGACATCCTGGCCGACGCCCTGACCAACGCCACCTTCGATCCCGACGAGCTGGCCCGCGAGCGCAAGGTTGTGCTTGAGGAGATCAAGCAGGGGCTGGATAGTCCCGACCGCGTGGCCTCCCAGATGCTGTTCTCGGAAGCCTACAAGGTCCACCCGTACGGGCGGCCAGTGATCGGCAGCGAGGCCACCGTGTCGGCCCTCAGCCGCAAGCAGATCGTCGATTTTTTCCGGCGACACTACGTGGCCGGCAACATGACGCTGGTGGTGGTCGGCGATTTCGACCCGGACACCACCCGGCAGAAGATCACCGCCACCTTCGGTGGCATGACCAGCGGGGCGACCTCGCCTGCGCGCCCGAAGGAACCGAACCAGGCGGCGCCGCGCACCGTCGTGGCGTCGCGCGACGTGCGCGAAGCCCAGATCCTGGCCGCCTTCCACACCCCGGCCATCACCCACGACGACGTGGCCGCCCTGGATCTGCTGGCGGTGGTGCTGGGGCAGGGGGAAAGCTCGCGCCTCAACCTGCAGGTGGTGCGCAATCGCCAGCTGGCCAGCGCGGCGCACGCGTACATGTTCACCTCGCGCGACGCCGGCCTCCTGGTCGTGGGCGCGTCGCTGCCGCCCGGTCGCATGGAAGATCCCACCCGCGCGCTGCTGGACGAGACCCTGCGCCTGGCGCGCGAGGAGATCTCGCTCGACGAGCTGGAAAAGGCGCGCACCATCCTGGAGAGCGACCTCATCTTCGACAAGGAGACGGTCCAGGGTTACGCCCGCAAGGTCGGCTTCTTCGCCTGCGTCGCCGGCAACACGGAGTTCGAAGACAGCTACTTCCGCCGGCTGCGGCGCCTCACCCCCGCCGACCTGCGGCGGGCCGCGGCCCAGTACCTGCGCGTGGATCGCCTCAGCCTGGCCGCGCTGGTCCCCGAATCCAGCCTCCGTCGAAAAGACGGCGCCCTGTCCGCGGTGGCGTCACGGCTGGAGGCGGTGGTGGCCGCCGCCGAGAAGCGCGCCGATCGCCGCGCCGTGAAAGCGCCGGCGGCGCCCGTCGTGGCCGACGTGGTGCGCACGGTCCTGCCGTCGGGGATGCGCATCCTGGTCCTGCGCGACAGCACCGTCCCGCTGGTGTCGGTGCAGGCCACCTGGCCGGGTGGCCTCCGTTACGAAGACTCGCGCTCGAACGGCATCACCAACCTCCTGGCGGCGCTGATGGTGCGCGGCACCAAGACCCGCAGCGCCGAGCAGATCATGCACGAGATCGAGGGCGCGGCCGGCTCCCTGGGCGGCTTCGCCGGCCGCAACAGCTTCGGCCTGCGCGCCGAGTTTCTCTCCAAGCACTGGGAGCGCGGCTTCGAGATCCTGGCCGACTGCATCCGCAACCCCCGCTTCTCCGACGACGAGATCGACCACGAACGCCGCATCGTCATCGACGAGATCCGCGCCCAGGACGACAACGTGGGCCAGATCGCCTTTCGCCTGTTTCACACCGCCCTGTGGCGCGCCCATCCTTATCGCCTGGAGGTCCTGGGCACCGCCGATTCGCTGGCCGGTCTCACCCGCCGCAAGCTGCTGGATCACTACCGGCGCTACTACGGCGTCGGCAGCCTGACCCTGGCCGTGGTGGGTGACGTCGATCCGGAGCTGGTCGTGGCAAAGCTGCAAGGTCTGCTGGGCGACGCCCCCACCGGCCCGGCCAACGAACCGCCCGTGGTGCAAGAGACCGCGCGCGATCAGCCGTCCGAAGTCTTTCGCTTCCTGAACAAGGAACAGGCCCACGTCGTGATGGGCTATCCCGGCATCACCCTCACCGATCCGGATCGCTTTGCGCTGGAGCTTCTGGCCCAGATTCTGTCCGGTCAGGGCGGGCGCCTGTTCGTCGAGATGCGCGAAAAACGAGCCCTGGCCTATCGGGTCAGCGCCTTTTCCCTGGAAGGGATCGATCCCGGGTACTTCGCCGTCTACATCGCCTGCAGCCCCGAGAACCTGGACGAGGCGGTGCAGGGCATCCGCGCCGAAGTCCAGCGCCTCATCACCGACGGGGTCAGCGCCGAGGAGGTCGAGCGGGCCCGCCGCTACCTGATCGGCACGCACGCCATCGGCATGCAGCGAAAGAGCGCGCTGGCCGCGGCGCTCGCCTTTCACGAAGCCTATGGTCAGGGCTGGAGCGAATACCGCCGCTACGCTGACCACCTGGGCAAGGTCACCGTCGCCAACGTGCAGGCGGCGGCGCGACGTTATCTGGTCCCCGGGCGCGAAGTGCTGGCCGTGGTCCGCCCCAAAGACGAGCCGGCCGTTGCCGTGAAAGCCAAGGGCACCGCCGCGCGTGCCGCCAGCCTGACCCCACCGCCGCCGTCCAGCGCTCCCGCGGAGGCCGGCGAGCCGTCACCGACAGGGCGCTCGCCCGCCCCTTAAAATGGCCAGCTGTACCGCGTGCTCCTGGCAGGTCGATCTCGAAGACACCTTCTGCGCCCGCTGCGGCGCTCCCGTCATCGACCCGCTGATCGGAATCGTCGTCGGCGAACGCTACCGGATCGTCAGCCGCCTGGGCGTGGGCGGGATGGGCGCCGTCTACCGCGCCGAGCACACCATGATGCGCCGCGATCTGGCCATCAAGGTGCTGCTGCCCGAGCTGAGCGGCCGCGACGAGTTCGCCCGCCGCTTTGAACGCGAGGCCGAATCGGCCAGCCGTCTCGGACACCCCAACATCATCACCGTCACCGATTTCGGCCGCATGCCCGACGGGTCGCTGTTTCTGGCCATGGAATACCTGGGCGGGGTCTCGCTGACGTCGGTGATCAGCGAAGGGCCGGTGCCGCGCCCGCGCGCCCTGGGGATCATCCGGCAGATCCTGCGCGCCCTGGACCACGCCCACGCCGCCGGCGTCATCCACCGCGATCTCAAACCCGACAACATCATGCTGGTGGAACGCGACGGCCACCACGACGTGGTGAAGATCCTGGACTTCGGCATCGCCAAGGTGACCGAGCCGCTATCCGGACAGCAGGCCTTGACCCAGGCCGGCGTCATCTTCGGCACGCCCGAGTACCTGTCGCCCGAGCAGGCCCTGGGCGAGGTGGTCGACGGGCGGGCCGATCTGTATGCGGCCGGCGTGATCCTCTACGAGATGCTGGTCGGCCGCCGTCCCTTCGAATCAGACGACAAGGTGAAGATCATCTCCATGCACCTGTCCCACGCGCCGCCGCGCATGCGCGACGTCAATCCGACGGTCGATGTTCCGCCGGCCCTGGAACAGGCCGTCCTGCAAGCCATGGAGAAACACCGCGAACACCGCTTCGCCACCGCCACCGCCTTCCTGCAGGCGCTGGAGGACGCCGAGCTGGGCAGCGAACCGGTGGCCGAGCAGGACGCCTGGGCCACGGCGCCGCATGACGCGCGGACCACGGCGGCCAATGCCGCCGCCTGGCTGGCGCGTACGACGGGGCGACTGGGCGACCGTCGCTGGCGTCGCGCCTGGACGGCCATGGCCCTGGTGGTGGGCGTCGCCGTCACCGTGGCCGTCTTTCGCAAGCCGCGGCGCTTTTCTGCCGCCACGCACGCGGCGGCGCCGGCATCGGTTCATGCCACGACGGCGCGCCCGCCTGCCTCTGCCCCTTCCCTTGGGCCGGAAGCCATGCCGCCGCCGTTGTCACGGACCGCCGCCGAGGAGGAAGTCGATCAGCTGGCCCGGACCGCCAACGAAGGTTCTGATCTGCCGCGCCGCCTGCGCGCCGCCGCCAAGCTTGAAGAGATGGGAAACCGGGACCGCATCGATCAGGTCAGCCTGACCATCCTCGAGCTCAAGCAGGCGCGCACCTGCGAGCAACGAAAATCCTATGTGGAAAAACTGCGCGCCATGGGCGACCCGCGGGCGCTGCCCGCCCTGCGCGGGCTACATGGACTGCGGCTCGGTCGTCTGGTGCGGGTGGGCGGCGCCAACACCGGCTGCATGAAAAAAGAGCTCGCCGCCGCGATTAAGACGCTAGAAAGCAAGTCGTGAGTCCGAAGATCACGCTCAAGCACGATCCGCGCAACCTGCTCAACAGCCTGGTCCTGGTCTTCCCGCTGCTGCTCATCTACCAGGTGGGTGTGCTGTTCACGCTGCCCATGCTCAACGGCGCGGACTTTCTCACCGTCTTTCTGTTTCGCAACCTGGGCCTCACCACCACGCAGTACCTGGCGTACACGGGCGTCGTCGCCGTGCTGTTCGCCGCCGCTGTCTTCGTCTTGCGCCGCCGCCAGCGCTTTGATCCCAAGGTCATCATCCCGGTTCTCCTGGAAAGCGCGGTCTACGCCCTGACCATGGGCTCCCTGATCATCTTCGTGATGACCCGTCTGTTCGGCATCTCGCCCCGGCTGGCCGGCGGCGTCGTCGAACAGCAGGGCTTCATCACCCGCCTGGTGATGTCGCTGGGCGCCGGTGTTTACGAGGAGACCGTTTTTCGACTGGTGATGATGGGTGGAATGGTCGCGCTGTGCGAACGGGTCCTGGGCGTCGGGCGCTGGGTGGCGCTGATCCTGGGGCTCGCCGTGTCATCGCTGCTCTTCTCGGCGATGCACCACATTCCACCGTACGGCGATCCGCTGCGCCTGGGCATCTTCACCTTCCGCTGCCTGGCCGGCGTCTGCTTCGGCCTCTTGTTCTGGTTCCGCGGCTTTGCCGTCGCCGTCTACACGCACGCCCTGTACGACCTCTACGTGCTGCTGGTCCGCTGAACAACATCCGGTCCGAACCACGAGCGTCGCGCTTCAAACAGGAAGCGCAACCTAGCCGCGCCGGCTCACCTTGCGCGAGGGGCGGGGAGGGCCGGCGAGAGGGGCCATCAGGCCCCTTTCGCGTTCACTTCTTACTTTTCTTGGCTGCCTTGACCGGCTTGGTCGGTTTGGGCGCGGGTGCACGCTTGGCCGGCTTCTCGTTCACGGCGCGCGCCGGTTTGGCCGTGCGTGCCGCGGCGCTGGGCTTGGCCGCGGGCGCGGTCTTGACCGGCGCAGCCTTGCGATTTTTCGCGTCGATGACCGCCGCGGCTTTCGGAGGAGGGGCCTTCGCGACCGGAGCCGCCTTGGCCGCCGGCGCTGCCTTGGCCGCCGGGACCGCCTTGGCAGGGACAGGAGCCGACGCCTTGGCGGCGGCGCCCTTGCCCTCCTTGGCGGCGATCTCTTTGTGCCCGGTTTCCTTGGCCGTGGGCGTCGCTTCTTTGACCGCGGGCAGCTCCTTGCCGTCTTTGCCGACCTTGCCCTTGGCCGCCTTCGGCATCTTGGCATTCGACGGCCGGCCATCGCCCTCGGCTGCCAGAGGCAGGCCGGGCATGTCGCGCCGGTTGTGAACCAGCACCCGGCGGGCGTCCTTGAAGGTGATCTCCACCTTGCTGTCGGACAAAACCTCCGAGACGAACCCGCGTCCGAACTTGGGGTGAGTGACGATCACGTTATCGTGATAGTGCTCACGAAATTCGTAGGGCTTGCCGCCCTTCTCGCCGTGTTTGTGGAAGAACTCCTCCCACGAAACCTTCTTCATCATCGCCCGCTTCTTGGCGGCGATCGGCTCCGGGACGTCATCCTCGACATCCCCTCGCGGCTTACGAAACGAGTGGACGTCGCCGCAGGGATTACACTGCACGCGGCGGATTTCGTCTTCGTACTTCGAAATTACGACGTGCGTGGTATCGCCCTTGCATTTGGGGCAGTACGCCTCGACGTCTGAGCCGACCTCGTCGACCTCGTCTTCGAACATGAAGTCCATCGATCCGCCTTGGTTAATGTTTCGGCTACTAACACAGTCGCGGTAGGCCTGCAAGAATAAGAGAGAAAATCCGAACCGTTCGATGTAAAACGAGCGCCGGATTCATGCGCTATTTTGACGCGAAAGTCGTGGAGAACCGGATCTTGGGCGGCGGTTATTTTGTTTTGGTGCTTGCCGACTGCCAATCCCTGAAGGACGCCCGTCCCGGACAATTCGTAATGATTCGAGGTCATTGGGAGCGCGATCCGCTCCTGCCCAGAGCCTTTTCTTTACTCTCGGCGGGGCCAGACGGCCAGGCCGAAATTCTGGCCAAGACCGTGGGAAGGGCCACCGCTCTCCTCGAAAAGACCGCGCCGGGCGCCACCGTCTCTATTTTGGGACCTCTTGGCACCAACTTCCCGGAGCCGCACCCCGAAACCACGGATCTCTTGGTCGCCGGCGGGGTGGGGCTGCCCCCCCTGTACATGCAGGCCGAGCTGGCCGCCGCCCGCAAGCTGGCCTCTCGCAGCGAGGTTCTTTACGGGGGCCGCGGCTCGCCGGACATTGTCCTGCGCGCCGAGATGGCCGCCCTGGGCGTGGGTCTGCACATCGCTACCGAGGATGGGACCCTGGGCCTCCATGGCCGGGTGACCGTCGCCCTGGAGGAGCGAATCGCTCATCACAAGGGACGAGCCGTACGCGTGATGGCGTGCGGCCCCAACGCCATGCTCTGGGCGGTGGCCCGCATCGCCCGCAAGCATGAGATTCCATGTTTCATCTCGCTCGAGGAGCAGATGGCCTGCGGCATCGGTGTTTGCCTGGGCTGCGCCATTCCGGCCCGCTCGCGCCCGTTCCGTTATGTGTGCAGCAACGGGCCGGTCTTCGACGCCAGTGACGTCCTGGACGTGCCCGCCGCCGGGACGCCCCCCACGCCGCCGGCTTGCCTCTCGTGACCGCCGTGGCTGACGTCTCACTGAAGATCGAGACCGGCAGGGTCAGCTTTCGCAATCCGATCCTGACCGCCTCGGGGACCTTCGGCTACGGCCGCGAGTTCGAAACGCTGACCGATCTTTCCGCCATCGGTGGCCTGGTCACCAAGGGAATCTCACCGCTGCCCCGCTTTGGGAACCAGACCCCGCGCATCTGCGAGACCGCTTCCGGAATGCTGAACTCGATCGGCCTCGAGAACGTCGGCGTCGACGGGTTTGAGCGCGACAAGCTGCCCTACCTGCGCACCACCGGCACGCGCGTTCTGGTGAACTTTTTTGGCACCACCTTCGACGAATACGTTGACTGCGGCGCTCGCCTGTCGCGGCTGGCCGGCGTCGACGCCCTCGAGATGAACGTCTCCTGCCCCAACATCAAGGCCGGCGGCATCGAGTTCGGAACCGACCCCCGCGTCCTTGGCGAACTGGTGCGCGCCTGTCGCGCGGTCGTCGACAAGCCGCTGTGGATCAAGCTGACGCCGAACACCTCGGACATCGTCGCGCTGGCCAAGGCCTGCGCCGACCACGGCGCCGACGGCCTGTCGATCATCAACACCATCACCGGCATGGCCATCGACGTGCGGACCCGCCGCCCCAAGATCGCCACCATCTTCGGCGGCCTTTCCGGGCCGGCCATCAAGCCGATCGCGCTGCGCATGGTTTTTCAGGTGCGACGCGCCGGCGTGCCGCTCCCGATTTCGGGGATCGGCGGCATTCAGGACGCCACCGACGCGATGGAATTTTTTCTGGCCGGCGCCAGCACCGTCCAGGTCGGCACCCAGAACTTTGTCGATCCCGACGCGGCCGGTCGCATCGTCCGCGACCTCGCCACGCGCTGCGCCGCGGAAGGCATCAGCGACATCCGCGAGCTGATTGGCGCCCTGCAACCCGGCTGAGCAATTGTCCTTGTGGTTACGGCCTTTTGGCTTGACTTGGTCGGTTACGAAGATTTAACTGCGACGAAACCGCGTTGAAACACACCCAAGGTAGCGTGAACTGCTCATGAAAAAGATCGAAGCCATCATCAAGCCTTTCAAGCTCGACGACGTGAAGGATCGACTCCGTGAAATCGGTGTCCAGGGCATGACGGTTTACGAGGTGAAGGGCTTCGGTCGGACCGGTGGAAAGAAAGAGGTCTACCGCGGCTCGGCCTACGTGGTCGATTTCGTTCCGAAGGTCCGCATCGAGATCGTGGTCAAGGACGACATCGTCCGTGACGTCGTCGAGGCCATCTTGGCGGTCGCGAGAACCGGACGGATTGGAGACGGGAAGATCTTCGTGACCCCCGTCGACGAGGCCATCCGCATTCGCACCGGCGAGCGGGGCGACGACGCTCTTTAGTCTTCACGCATCGACGACAACACATCAACGGGGAACGCCCAGGGGAACATCATGACGCCAGCAGAGGTCCTGAAATACGCTGAAAAGAACGGTGCCAAGTTCGTCGACTTCAAGTTCGTCGATTTGCTGGGCATCTGGCAGCACACCACCATGCCGATCGGCAAGCTGGAGGTGGATTCGTTCAAAGAAGGCTTCTTCTTCGACGGCAGCTCCATCCGCGGATGGCAGCCGATCCACGCCTCGGACATGATCTTCATTCCGGACGCTGGCTCGGCCGTCATGGACCCGTTCTTTGCCATCCCGACCCTGTCGGTGATCTGCGACATCGTCGACGCCATCACCAAGCAGCCGTACTCGCGCGATCCGCGCACCATCGCCGCCAAGGCGGAGGCGTATCTGCGGACCACCGGCATCGGTGACACGTCGTACTTCGGTCCCGAGCCCGAGTTCTTCATCTTCGACGAGGTCCGTTTCTCCGAGGGCCCGAACCGCTCCAGCTACCTGGTCGATTCGATCGAAGGCGCCTGGAACAGCGACCGCGCCGAGAGCCCGAACCTCGGCTACAAGCCGGCCCACAAGGGCGGCTACTTCCCGGTTCCGCCGACCGACACGCTGGCCGACCTGCGTGCCGAGATGGCCATGACCATCATGGGCGTGGGCATCCCCGTCGAGGTGTTCCACCACGAGGTGGCCAGCGGCGGTCAGTGCGAGCTGTCGATGAAGTTCAACAGCCTCAAGACGATGGCCGACTGGACCATGTGGTACAAGTACATCGTCAAGAACGTCGCCCGGAAGCACGGCAAGACCGCGACGTTCATGCCCAAGCCCATCTTCGGCGACAACGGCTCGGGCATGCACTGCCACCAGTCGATCTGGAAGAACGAGAAGAACCTGTTCGCGGGCGACGGCTACGCCGGATTGTCCGAAACGGCACTTCACTACATCGGCGGCATCCTCAAGCACGCGCCGGCCATCCTGGCCATCACCAACCCGGGAACCAACAGCTACAAGCGGCTGGTGCCGGGGTACGAGGCCCCGGTCAACCTGGCCTACTCGTCGCGCAACCGGTCGGCGTCGGTTCGTATCCCCATCGGGACGACCTCGCCCAAGAGCAAGCGCCTCGAGTTCCGCTGCCCTGACCCGACGGCCAACCCCTACCTGGCCTTCGCGGCCATGCTGATGGCCGGCATCGACGGAATCCAGAACAAGATCAGCCCCGGAAACCCCCTGGACAAGGACATCTACGCCCTCGCTCCCGAGGAGTTGAAGGACGTTCCCAAGGCGCCGGGCTCGCTGGACGAGTCGCTGAGGGCTCTCGAGAAGGACCACGCGTTCCTGCTGAAGGGCGACGTCTTTACGCCCGACGTCATCGAGGTCTGGCTGGACTACAAGCGCAAGAACGAGGTCGACGCCCTCCGCCTGCGCCCGCATACGCACGAGTTCGCCCTGTACTTCGACAACTGACCGCCGCGCCTCCTGCAGGCGCCTGAAGATAGGCACGCCGACGGGTTCTCCCCGGCGTGCCTATTTCCATTTCTTGAACTCTTTGACCTGGAAATGGAGCTGACCTAAAATTCTCGGGCCGCGGAAGTCCGCAGAATCCCATGGGAGGACTCTCATTTAGCGATCGTGCCGCGAGGTCGGTGTGGCGTTTATTTCCCAAGCGGGCGCTGTCAGGCGCCATCGGGTGGGGGGCCAGCCGCGGAATCCCGGCGTCGCTGCGCGCAACGGTCCTCACCCGGTTCGCCCGCACCTACGGCATCGACGTCAGCGAGGCCGAAAAACCGCTGACCGAATACGCCGGCCTCGACGATTTTTTTACACGCCGCCTGCGAGCCGATGCACGGCCGATCGATCCGGCGCCGGACGCGGTCGTGTCGCCGGCCGACGGGACCGTGGTCGAGTGCGGCGTCGCGGACGACCAGCACTTGATTCAGGCCAAGGGCGTCCGCTTCACGCTCACCGAACTGCTTGGCGATGACGACCTGGCCAGCCGCTTTCGCGGCGGCGCTTATCTGACGACGTACCTGTCGCCGCGCGACTATCACCGCGTGCACTCGCCGGTGGAGGGCGGCGTCATCGGCTGGCGCTACATCCCCGGCCATCTTTTCCCGGTCAACGCCGGCAGCGTGCGCCGCGAACCGGGCCTCTTCGTGCGCAACGAACGCTTCGTCAGCGTCGTCGAGGGGAAAGCGGGGCTGGCGGCGGTGGTCATGGTGGCGGCGGTCGGCGTCGGTCACGTCACCGCCTCGTACGATTCCGATGTCGCCACCCATGGCTCCGATTTTCAGCGTGCGGGGGTCTATCGTCGCAGCTACGACGTGCCGAAGCCGATCGCGCGCGGTGGCGAGGTGGGAATTTTTCACATGGGTTCGACGACCATCGCCGTGTTCGCCCCCGGTCGGGTCAGTCTGGACGCATTGGCGCCGGGGAGCGCGACGAAGATGGGCGTTCGCGTCGGCCGTTTGGTCGGCGTTCGGCAGGGCTCTGAAAGCTGAATTCGGTGGCGAAGCACGAGCAGCCGAAGGTTCCGGCGGATGCCAGCCAAGGAGACAGCGCGCCAATTTCCCTCGAACTGCCCATCGAGATCGTGGCGATGGAGCCAGAACCTGACGAGGACGCTTCTTATCTGACGCCGACGCCCCCGGCGGGCGTGCCGATACCTCCAGAGCGATCCGCCGGTATTTCCATCGGCGACGGCGGTGACTTCACCACGCCTTCGCCCGGTCTGCGCAAGCGCAGAACCACCCAGCCACGCGGCCTGCCGATAGCCAGCGCGCCGGCGGACGAGGTCGTCATGGACCCGCCCTTCGACGATTCGCCATCGACGTCTATGCCCGATGGTGTGCCCGGCGAGGACGTGTCTCTGGGGCTCGAGGAGCCAACGCCCGGCCCCGAGGAGATCACGCTCACCATGCCGGGCTCTCCGGATAGCGCCCCGACGGTGCCTCTGGAACTGGATCTGCTGACGCCGCGTCCGACGCCGGCACCGGAGCGGATCACAGAGACCCCACCACCGATGTACACGCCGGCCCCTGTGGAAGCGACGCCAGCGCCTCTGCGACGGACACCACGACCAGAAACGCCGGCGCGCCGGGAAGCCACACCGCGGCCAGTGACACCGCCGCCATTGCCAGCCGAGACGGCGGTGACTCCAGAGTCAGCCGCGATGGCTCCGGACGGACCGGAGGCTCTTTCACCGACGGCCGCGCCCCTCCAGCCGATGATCCTGCCGCCGCCCACAGAGCCGCCAACGATAGCGAGGGCGGAATCCGACGGCGTCGGAGCATCGGAAGAGGCCGGAGCGATTCCTGCCCGACCGCTGCCCGATGTCGACAGCGGCGCGAACCTGACGCCGCTGGCGCAGACCTTGGCTCATATGGCCGAGGCGGCTCGTCTCTCAGAAACAAGCGCTCAGCCCGACGGTGATGTCAGCGCGGACGACGACGTCGAGCTGGTCGATTCTCCGATCGCCCAGCTGCCACCCGAGTCGGCCGTGCCGCCCCGCAAATCCGTTCCACCGCCTCCTCCCATGGGCGCCACACCACCGCCCATCCCCGCGGTCCGCCTCCGCACGCCGGCGGAGATCCTCAGCTCCTTGCCCGTGCCCGAGGCCCTTTCGCCGCGTCCCCGCCGCCCAAAACGATCGAAGCCGTGGTTCGAAGAGGTCTTCGACGAAGATTACATGCGCACGCTGCCTTTCATCAGCGCCACGCAAACGGCGAAGGAGGCCCGTTTCGTCGAGAGCTCCCTGGAGGCACCCCCCGGGGCCGAGTTGCTGGATGTTGGTTGCGGCTATGGACGCCACGCTGTCGAGCTGTGCCAGCGCGGGTACAAGGTCACCGGATTGGACCTCTCGCTGCCACTGCTGATCCGCGCCGCCGACGAATCCCAGCGTCGTGCCGTGTCAGTCAATTTTGTTCATGCGGACATGCGCGAGATGGCGTTCGAACGCCAGTTCGACGGCGCCTACTGCATGCTCACCTCGTTCGGATACTTCGACGAGGACACCAACCTGCGTGTGGCCGAGGGGATTGCGCGCGCTCTCAAGCCCGGGGGCCGCTTCCTGCTGGATGTGGTCAATCGCGACTATATTGTCGGTGATCTGCCGACACGAATCTGGTGGGAAGGAGCGGGGTGTGTCGTCCTCGAAGAGGTCGACTTCAACTATCACACCAGCCGTATCACAACGCGCCGCTCGGTCGTGTTCGACGATGGGCGTCAACTGGAGCAGGAGATCTCGATCCGCGCCTACGGCCTGCACGAACTGGGGCGATTGCTGCGTCAAGCGGGCTTCCGTGTCCTGGACATCTCCGGCAGCTTCGCCACCCGCAGCCAGTTCTTTGGAAGCGCTTCTCGCAATCTGCTGATCCTCGCGGAAAAGCGTACCGACGATCACTAGCACGGCTTCTGGCCCACTAAAGGGCTGGACCCATTGCGCTATTCGTCGCGGGAGGTTGGGCCGACGCCGGGACAGAACAGGTGTGTCTGTCGTCGGTGTATGGCCAGGCAAAACCTATTGTGTTCTCTCGGGTCCAATCCCATGTTGACCCTAGGAAAGGTGCGACCAAACGGCGACTCGAAGCATCTCAGTTTTCAACAAGAAATGGCGCTCAACCCGGAATATTTAACTGTCGAGATTCGTATACCCAAGGAGGGTTGCTTGGCACCCTCTCGGAGAAATCGATGATGGACCGCATGCAAGGTAAAGCGAGGTCGCCCCGGAAACACCGAGTTGGGGAATCGCTGCGAAAAGTGAAGGCAGCGCGAACTGGAACTCGGGCCGGCGTTGCCAGGGTGGTCAAGGCGCGGGGCGCGGGCATTCCCACGCCGGCCAATGACACTCTTCCGCCGGGCGCGATCACGGGTCCCGCCGACGAAACCGTCTTGGAACCCGAAGCTTTGGCCGGTGACATTGATCTCGCCGAGGAGGTCACGGCAGACGTCGAGACCGACGAGGTCGCCCTGGAAGCGACGGCCGAGGTTGACGCCGAAGCGGCGGACGACGATGAGGAATCCGAGACCGAGGAGGCCGAGGCTCCCGAGGGCGTCGTCGCCAAGAAGAAACGCGCTGAGGACGAGCCGACCAGCTTCCTGGCGATGTACTTCCGA
>DATLVT010000048.1:0-2573 GCA_035577105.1 Polyangia bacterium | reverse complement strand
GACACGCTCGACGGGTTCACCTCGATCAACCCGACGGCGGGTCTTCCCTACGCCCCCTACTCGACCGGCTTCATGCTGCACGAGGAGTATCAGATCTCCGTCGCCAGTCGGGTCAGCTCGCTTTACACGGCCGCCGAGCTGGCCAGCATGTCCGTCGACAAGCGGACCCTCGTGGAGTCGCTGCATCGCTCGGGCATGGAATCCAGCCGGTACGCGGAGCTGGATCCTGGGCGCTCGTGCGCGGCGGCCCCCTTCATCGATCGCTGCGATCCCAAGGAGCCCTACGCCTGTTATCGCGCGATCAACATGTCGGCGAAACCGTACGGCGCGTTCCTGGCGGTGAACTCGCCGCGCCATTGCTCGCACAACGAAGCGACCGACGGCGAGCCGCTGGATCCTCTGTGTAATGAGTGCGTCAATCGCGTCTGTCAGGTCGATCCGACGTGCTGTGGCGATCCTGGCAGCGGGTTCTACCCCGGCAGCTTGGTGTGGGACACCAGGTGCAGCGCCATCCGGCAGCAGGTGTGCAAGAGCAGCGCGGACGCCGCCGCTCCGCTGTGGCCGCTCGGCGTGACGGCGGCGCCGGCGGGCAGCCATCCCACGGTGTTTCTGCACGGCGCCGTGGGATCGTTCGAGGGGATCACAACCGATTCGGGCGGGAACCAGTTCGCCGAGGGTTGGGCCTGCGATCCCGATTTTCCGGGCGCGAGCATCCCCGTGCAGGTCTCCGTGGGCGGCGAGCTGGGAGCGGCGGGCGCGACGTTGTTCACCGCGACGGCGGATCAACCGCTGGCGCCCGGTTGGAAAGAGGCCGTCGCCGCGGAGTGCGGCGGCGCAGGGCGACAAGGGTTTCGGTTCCAGCTACCAGCGGCGTCGACGGGCAAGGACGTATTTGTCTATGGCATCGATCTGAACGTGCCCGGCGCGCCGTTCTCGTTGTTGCGCGGCGGGAAGAAGACTGTCCCCGGCGGACCGCCGAGCAGTCCCCGGGCGGCCATCTGGACCGGTTGGGTTCAACCGGCCGCGTCCGACGTCTATCGGTTCTTCGCCAGCGCCGGTTCGACCGACAGGTACCGGGTGTGGGTCAACGGCCTTTACGTCGCCGGAAACTGGGTGGATCCCGACCCGAGCGTTCCCGGCGCGTTCACGTTGTCGCCGCCCGTCTCGCCGCCGTCGCTGTATTTGCAGCAGGGCGTGCGTTACGGCGTGCGGGTCGAGTACTTGCGGGACCCCTCTCTCCCCGCCGACTCCCGATTCTCGCTGGCGTGGTCGCGCGACGGTGGCGCGCCCGTGCCGCTCCCGACCGGCGCGCTGGTGCCAATGGCGCAGGGAAGCGGCGGCGGGCTGCAGGGCACGTACTTTCCGGGAGGACACTTCTCGGGGACCACATCGGACGGAAGCGGGGGCAGCGCCATGCCGGCCAACTCCTCCAGCACCGCCCCCCGGACGTTTGGCGCGCTCGATTACTTGTGGAGCGACGCCAACCAGCCCATCACCGGGTCGGCCACCACCGTCACGGGCGCGTCCGTGAACGACGGTTTCGCGGCGCGGTTTCAGGGCCAGGTGATGCCGCCCATCTCGGGCGACTACACCTTCACCGCCGACACCGACGGGAGCACCCGGATCTGGGTGAACGGGCAGCTGGTCACCAGCGGCTCCACAGGTCCGCCAGGTCTGGAGCCCGAGACCTGTTCGCACGACATCTGCACGACCGGCGGTGCGATCACCCGAACCTGCAAGCAAGGGTACTTCTGCGCGGCCCGCCTCTGCCTCACCGATCCGACCTGCTGCTCGATCACCTGGGACGGGCAGTGTGTTCAGGAGGTCCAGAGCCTGTGCCGGCTGGATTGCACGCCCACCCCGCCGCTCGCCATCTCGCTATCGGCGGGGGTGAAGTACGACATCACTGTCGAATACGAGCACCTGGGTGGTGCGGCCACGGCCCGGGTGCGCGGGGCCAAGTTGCGCCTCATGTGGACCCTGGCCGGGGCCGGGCGCGACCTGATCCCGATCGAGCGCCTCTTCGCCGCCGGTGCCGGGGCACCACCCGCGGTCGGGGTGGGCCTCAACGCCGCCTACTTCTCCGACGGCAGCTTCACCACCGAGTACCTGGACCACGTCGAGCCGCAACTCGACTTCGCGGCCGGGACGCCGCCCACGGCCGCGCGCGCGACCAGCTTGATCTGCGGCGCGCCGGGCGCGCCGGCGTGTGGACCGGGGAGCAACGTCCCCGGTCCTCCCGCGCTGATCTCGCCCCCGGCCGGTGCTTCGCTGATCGGCACCACGGTCACCGTGAAGGTTGGTGGCCTGGTGCGTGGGGCCGCCGTGACATTTCAGGACAACGGCGCCGCGCTGTTCACCGCGGCCACCGCTGCCAGCGACGCCGCCGACGGAGGTGAGCTGATGGTCAACCTGACGCTGGCCAATGGGAGCCACCGGCTGGCGGCTCGCCAGAGCCTCGGCAGCGACACGAGCGCGCTGACGGACGAGCTCGCGTTCGACGTGATCGCGGCGCCCGATCCGCAGGCACCCGCCGTGCCCATCGTCAACCAACCGCCGACGGCGGGTCTGGT